>JAYUUH010000578.1:0-7626 GCA_043754745.1 Lysobacter sp. | reverse complement strand
CCACGTCGCAGTATTCGAGGAAGGTGGTGTCGACATGCGCGCCGAACGTGGTCTCAAAGCCGTTGAGGCTCATGTGGATGCGGAACAGCCACGCGGTTTCTCGGTCGATCCAGATCACCACGTCGTCGGCGGATTCGCCGAGGCCCGGGCGCACCGTGGCGCGCAGGCGGTAGTGGCCGTGGCCGTTCTCGTTGGTATCGGCCAGCCGGCGCCAGGAGACCGGCTGCACCCGGTGCATACCGCGTACGACGCCAGCGATCGTCGCGCCGCCGGCGCGCACGGCCGTGGCGTTCGTGGTGCGCCGATCCAGCCACTGCAGGATGACGGCGAACGGCGGCACTCGGGTCGCCGTTCGCATATGCGATATCGGAAATGGTCTCGGCCATACATCGACTCAAACCTCATACGCGCGCAACAGGGCCGCATTTGTCGATGCAGCGATCGCCCCACGACGATTCACCGACGCCGCCGCCGGATTCACGTCGCTCGCGGATCATGCAATAGACCCGCACAGCCGTCGGGAATCGTGCTTTTTTCATGCATATTCGCCCTTCCCAAGCCCTATGCACGGCATTGCGGCATGAATACTGTACGGGTCGTGTTTCCCGCAAACGGCATTCGCATACTTTCATCGTACGTTTTGCGCGCGGATGTCAAGGTTTCGCTCACGCTTTCAAACATCGGTGTTTCCAATGCGAACCTTCTCGTCCAACAAAGCCGACGCGATCAAGACTTTCATCGCCGAGCCGCAATTCCCATGCGTGGGCGCCAAGGCAGCGCTCAATCAGGGCCTTCTGAACATCTTCGTCGCCGGAGATCTGCGCGATTCCGCCGCAGACGCATCGATCATCCAAGCCCTGGAAAAATTCGCGGAAGGCGTGAGCAAGGACAAGGTCTTCGCCAGTTTCTTCGTGACCTTTCCCGATACGCCGCCGCTGTCGGAAATCGAGTTCGAAAACGCTTTATGGCAGCGCCTGCAGGCGTTGCACGATATCGATCGCGAGCATTCGGCCTGGGATTCGCGGGTCAGCAGCGATCCGCAATCGCCCGACTTCGGCATGAGCCTCGTCGGTCGCGGTTTTTATATCGTTGGTCTGCATCCCAATGCCAGTCGGCCAGCGCGCCGCTTCGGGCAGGCTGCGCTGGCGTTCAACCTGCATAGCCAGTTCGCACAGCTCAAGGCCGAAGGCCGCTACGATAAATTGCGCGGCACGATCAGCGGGCGCGACGCGGCCCTTGCCGGCTCGAATAACCCGATGCTCGCGGCGCACGGCGTGCTGTCGGAGGCGGTCCAGTACAGCGGTCGCGTCGTGGGCGACGAGTGGACCTGCCCCTTCAAAGCCGGCGCGCGGCCCTCGTGATCCAGCGCATCGAACCACGCAGCGGCGTCGCTTTCGAGTTGGCGTGCGGACAGCGACTGAAAGTCATCGATCCACAGGGCGAGCAGGTCGCGGATCTGCTGGCCTACCGGCGCGACGATATCGGCGAAGTGCTGTCGTCCGGGCGCAGCATCGATTATGCCGCCAGCATCTATCTGAGCACCGGCGCTCTGCTTTATTCCAATCGCAGCAACCCGATGCTGGAAATCGTGGAGGATACGGTCGGTCGCCATGATTTCCTGCTGACGCCGTGCTCGGCGGAAATGTTCCGCATCATCTATGGCGACGCGCAGCCGCATCGCGGCTGCTTCGGCAATCTTGCGGCGGCGCTCGAGCCGTATGGCGTCGCCGCCGACCAGATTCCGACGGCCTTCAACATTTTCATGAACGTCGCCGTCGACGCAGGCACCGGCGCGGTTTCGGTTTTACCGCCGTTGAGTCGCGCCGGTGACTACATCGTGTTCGAAGCCCGGCAGGATCTGGTCATTGGCTTGACCGCCTGCTCGGCCGGGCAATCCAACAACTTCACGTACAAGCCCATCCAGTACGAAATCATGGATTGAGTCTGCTGCTGTAGCGATCCGCTTGAATGCCTGCATGGTCGTACGCCGGCGCAGGACGGAATATGCGACCGGCTCAAGGCGCAATCGGTGCGGCAGGCGCTGCAGCCGAACCGCTGAATGCCGCACCGCTCACGTCCTCATCGCGCCAGCCGCGATCGATATCGATGCCGGTGGTCCACCAAGTATGCGCGTCGATCCGCAGGGGCCCGCGCACGCGTTCGTGGAAGCGCACCGGCAGCAGATAGCCGGCCACGTCGCGATATTCCAGAAACGTGGTATCGACATGCGCGCCGAGCGTGGTCTCGAAGCCGTTGAGGCTCATGTGGATGCGGAACAGCCGCGCGGTCCGGCGATCGACCCACACCACCACCTCATCCTCGGCGGCTTCGCCGAAGCCCGGACGCACGGTGGCGCGCAGCCGGTGATACGCCCGGCCCTGCTCGTCGATGTCCGCGAGCCGGGCCCAGGTCGTGGCGCGATCGAGAAAGAAACTCGGGCCGAAATGGAACATGCGGAACGCGTCGTTGGTCATCGCGGTCGCGCGCAGCTTCGCAGGGTCGGTTTCGCGCACGCCGTTGTACGACACCGCGAGTCCATCGCGACTGCGCACCACGTGCTTGGTGCCGTCGGGGCCGGTGTGCGTGACGGCATAGAGGCCATCGCTCGGCCGATAGCGCTCCTGCGAGCGGATGCGGAAGCCGCTGTCGCTGACCACGGGCTGGATCTTCTGGATCAGCGCGTACCAGCGGCCATCGGTGGAGAGATTGATATCGCCGGGATAGCGGCGCAGATCGCCGCCGTGCGCGGCCAGCGTGCGCGCGAAGATCGCATCGCCGGTCAGGCCGTCGGCGAACGCGGCCGCGGGCGGATCCGGGGGAAAGCGGACGCTGGCGCAGCCGGCTGTCGCCAGGCACAGCAGCGTGAAACAGAACAGCGTCATCGCGCGAATGGACGACAACAGGAATCGAGGTATGAGTGTATGCATGGGAGCAGGCCCTGAATGGATCGCTATCCATTGCATACGCGTGAACACCCGCGGCGGATGCGCGCGACGGCGCGGTCATGGCGCCAGCCGTACTGGGCGGCCGTCGATGGCGGCCCGAAGGCCGCCATCGTTTCAGTGCCGGCGCAGACGTTTCAGCGCCGACGCGCCGGAACGGCGGATGTCATGGGTATCCGCCGCCGATGCGGATCAGTTGCCGCACTTGGGATAGCAGCCGCCGCCGTCCAGGAGCGGATTGGGCAGCCCGGGATGGAGTTCCGGCTGCGCCTTGATGGTCTGCGGCGCATCCGAGATATGGGCATGCGGGTCCGCGTACTCCGGATCGACCAGGATGATGGTTTCGTTCGGATCGCGCAGGGTTTCCGGATCGACTTCGATGGCCGTCCAGCCCGCGACCGTGCGCACCGTCGCGTTCTGCATGCGCTCCCACGCCTTGATGTCCTCGTCGGTGGGCTCGCCAGATCCGGTGTCGGCGTCGGGATTCACGTACCAGTCGTCGATGATGTTCCCGTCCTTGTCCTGGCGCAGGCCATGGCCATCGTCGCCGACGTACATCGTGTCGCCATTGTCGAGATAGTAGGTGGTGCCATAGTCGTGGCGTTGGGTATCGACCACAGTGTTGACCTGGCCACCGTCAGCGCTGATCAGCCTGATATCCACGCCGCCGACGCGTCGCACCGGCGCGTCCTTGTCGTCGTGGCCCAGCACCAACGACAGTCCGTCGAATTCGGCCGTGAAACCATGCTCGGCCAGCAGTTCGGCATCCAGACCCAGACGGGAGAGGCCCTCCTTGCGTTCGCCCAGCGGAAACGCGGCCAGCGGCGACTCGGTGCCGCCTCCGCGCGCTTCCAGTTCGGCCTGCAGTTCGGCCGGATTGACGATGATCTTGCCCACGCCGAATTCGAAGGTCGGCAGCATCTGCGCGCCGATCAGATCGACGATCAGCGACAGGCCGGGGGTGCTTTTCGGATCGTGGGGATTGCTGCCTGCGACGACTTCGTCGGCGTCGTTGTAACCGTCGCCATCGGTGTCGACCACGTTCCATGCGTAATAGCAGGCCGACAGGTCGCAGATGCGTATGTGGCGCAGTTCGGGGTCCGCGGCGTGGACGGACGACGTGAAGGACATCGCGCCCAGCGCGGACAGCAGTGCGGAAGTAAGGAGTGTTGTTTTCATGATTGTCCAATGATCGTGTTGAGTCCTCCGGCCACTATCGGCGACCGGGCCCTGTCGCGAGATAGCGACCGGCTTGCGGGAGAACGCCGCGCACCGTCGATGCAGGCCACATCGCGCGCGCGCCGGGCGACGTGGGTCACAGTTTCTCCAAGAGTGTCCTGATGCTGCGATCTATCGCGTTTGCGGCGCGCGCGTACGCGCAGCGCTGCGCAGGAATCGATGCTGCGACAGGGGCGCTCCACGATGGGAAACGGGCGCGTCCGTGGCGCCATCCTCCCGGCAGGCACTGGTGTACAGTCTCCGCGCCTATCGCCGGAACGCCCATGCGTCGACTGCTCATCGCCACCCTCTGGCTGTTCGCCATCGTTGCGCAGGCGGCCGAACCCGACCGCCGGATCACGGTGACCATCGACGATCTGCCGTGGCAGCGGATGGCGACGACCTCGCCCGGGGCACTGCGCACGCGCCACGCCGCGCTGCTCGATCAGATGCGACGCGCCGATGTGCCGGTGGTCGGCTTCGTCAACGAGGACAAACTCGAAATCGACGGCGCGATGCAGCCCGAACGCGTGGCGATGCTGGAGGCGTGGCTCGACGACGGCCACGCGCTGGGCAATCACACCTACGGGCACGTGGACGTGCACGAGGTCGGCATCCCGGCGTTCAAGGATGCGATCCTCCGCGGCGAACGCGTACTGCGTCCGATGCTGGAGAAACGCGGGCAGGCCCCGCGCTGTTCCGTCATCCGTATCTGCGCGCGGGCCGCACCGCCGAAGACAAGGCGGCGCTGACGGACTTCCTTGCAGAGCATGGCTACCGGATCGCGCCGGTGACCGTCGACAACGGCGAATGGGTCTGGGCCTTCGCCTACGCGCGCGTGCTCGACGGGCAGGCGGACACACCGGAACGCGCAGCGCTGCTCGAACGCCTGCGTCTTGGCTACGTGCCCTACATCCTCAATAAGATCGATTACTACGAGCGGCAATCGCAGGCACTGCTGGGCTATGCGCTGCCGCAGATCCTGCTGCTGCACGCCAACGAATTGAACGCCGGGGCCTATACGGACCTGATCGCCGGCATCAAGCGCCGCGGCTACCGCTTCGTCACCCTCGACGAGGCGATGCGCGATCCCGCCTATGCCCGCGAAGACGGTTACCGCGGCCGCTACGGGCCGAGCTGGCTGCACCGTTGGGCGATGGCGGACAAAAAGCCCGAGGACTTCTACAGGGGCGAACCGGAAGTGCCGAAGTGGGTGATGGCGCTGGCCGGCATCGACAGCGAATGATGCGACGGCCGTGACCACCGCCAGCATCGCTTTCGGCCCCTGGAGTACCGTCCTCGCCATCGGCGCGGCGTTCGGGCTGGCGGTGGCGCTGCTGCTCGCGTCCACACGCAGCAATGCGGCCGCGAACCGGCTGCTGGCCCTGCTGTTGCTGGTATTCGTGCTGAAGCTGATGCCGTACGTGCTGGGCTTCGCCGGGTTCTACGATGCCTATCCATGGCTGTCGTTCGCGCCGTTCGAACTCGGGCTGGCGGTCGGTCCGCTGCTGTACCTGCACGTGCGCCAGCTGACGTCCGCCGCGTTGCCGCCCGGCTGGGGCTGGCATCTGCTGCCCGGCGCACTGCAGTTCGCCTATCGCGCGGCGATGTTCGCGCAGCCGCCCGAGGTGAAGAATGCGTGGAACGACGCGGTGCATCGCGACTGGATCGATCCGACGGAAACCTTCCTGGGGTTGCTCTCGTTCGCAGCGTATCTGTGGCTGTCCCTGCGTGCGTACCGCGGCTACCAGCGCTGGCTCGACGCGCACCTGAGCAACCGCGAGGAGTTCCGCATCGTCTGGCTGCGCAATGTTCTGGTCGCGTTCGCGCTGGCCTGGCCGGTGTGGGCGCTGTATGAAACCGTCAGCCATGGCATCGGCTTCGACTATTACCAGCGCTTTCCGCTGTATCTGTGCTTCACCCTGCTGGTGTTCTATCTCGGGCTGGAAGGCTGGCGGCACGCCGCGACCGTTTATCCGCTGCCTGCGCCGCCGCCGCAGCAGGGTGCGCCGCAGCCGGAACCCGCGGGGCGCGATTGGGCGGCGCAGGGTCGCGACTGGCTGGCGCGTACCGAAGCGGCCGGCTGGTGGCGCGATCCTGAGCTGGGACTGGAGCGCCTCGCCCGGCTTCTGGGCACCAACACCGCGTATCTGTCGCGGGCCCTCAATGAAGGCCTGGGCCTGAACTTCAACGAGGCGATCAACGGTCTGCGCGTCGCCGAGGTCTGCAGGCGGCTGCGTGAGGAGGGCGGCGACGGCGACCTGCTGGGCATCGCGTTCGCCGCGGGCTTCAGCGCCAAGACCAGCTTCAACCGCGCGTTCAAGGCCGGCACCGGGCAAACGCCGTCGCAATTCCGGGCGGCCGCGCGCTCCGGAGACGCACGCGCCAGGCACGCACGTACCAAAACATAAAAAACCGACGAAATTTCGCGACCGGAACGACGATGGCGGTCGGCAGCGCGAAGGTGGCGGCCTCTCCCATGCCGGAGGCGCCATGCGCCCGTTCCTCGTTCCCTGCCTCATCGCCATCGCACTCGCAGCGTGGCCGTCGCTGGCGCCGCCCGCCCGCGCCGCCGACACGCCGCCCGCGCTCACCGCGCAGCAGGCCCAGCGCGAACTGCGCATCCTCGAACGCGGCCTGACCGATCTGCATGCCGGCCTCTATCGCTATCGCACGCCGGAGGAGATCAAAAGCGAGTTCGCCCGCGCGGAGGCCGAAGTCGCCGACGGCAGCGACGCGCTGGAGATGTACCTCATCGCGAGCCGCATCGCCGTCGCGGTGCGCTGCGGGCACACCTGGACCAATCCCGTGAACCAGAGCCCTGCCGTGCAGGCCGCGCTCGCGGCGCTCCCGGCGCTCCCGGTGCGGGTGCGTCTGCTCGGAGAACGCCTGCTCGTCACCGCCAGCGCCGACCCGCGGGTGCCGGCGGACGCCGAGATCCTCGCCGTCGACGGGCGCACGCCGGCTGCGCTGGTCGCCGACTTCCTGCCGTACCTGCGCGCCGACGGCGGCAACGACGGCAAGCGCCTCAGCCAGCTCGACAGCGACGAGAACGGCGGCGCGATGGAGCGCCTGCTGCCGCTGCTGCATCCGCCGGGCGCCGAGGGTTATCGGGTGCGGCTGCGTCCGGACGACGGACGCGAGGACGATGGCCGCGAAATCGAAGTCGTCGTGCACGGCATGTCCACGGCGCTGCGCGAACGCAGACTCGCCGCCGCGGGCGCGGTTCCGGCGGATGCCGCTTGGCGCTTCGACATCGAGGGCGACATCGCCACCCTGACGCTGCCGACGTTCGCGTTCTGGAACGACGACTTCGACTGGCGTGGCTTTCTCGAACGCAGCTTCGCGACGCTGGAAGCGAAGAAGACCCCCTTCCTCATCCTGGACCTGCGCCGCAACGAAGGCGGCGACAGCGCCATCGGCCGGGCGTTGACCGCGCATCTGCTGACCGCGCCCTACACGCCTC
>JAYUUH010000577.1:0-7626 GCA_043754745.1 Lysobacter sp. | reverse complement strand
ACCTCCGTCGTTGCCGTAATGTACGACTCGAAGATGTCTACTGAATGGGGGGCGATTCAGTTGCTGGTGCTGGAGTTCCTGTAGACGCGATCCATGTCCTGCCGACATGCTTTATTCCGGGATCGTTTCACCGGTCGGTGGATATCGCGATGCCGGGAAGACTTCCGCCTGAAGCGCAACAACGCCAGTGCCGCAGTCGTCTCCCATGCTCGACGCTCGCCAGAGCGGGTCCATGTGGCATGCGCCGGTTCCGTATCGGCGTGATGTCACCCACCGCCGTCACCGGATGCGTGCAAACGGGCTAGACTTCGGCTCTGCCCGGGGGCGCAGCGCGCGGACTGGTCGGGGCAACAGGGGGTAACACTTCAATCTACGGGAGATGGATATGAACCGCAGTGGTTTCCTGGGCCTTCTGTTGGCACTGGCATTACCGCCCGGCGCGGCGCATGCGGCGGAAACGATCGAATACGTCGCCCTGGTCGATGGCGGCAAGCAGGCCGGCCACCAGATCGTCGTCCATGGCGACGACGGCGTGACCCGGGTCGACTATCTGTTCAAGGACAACGGCCGCGGGCCGGAGTTGAAGGAGGAATACACCCTCGCCGCTGATGGCACCTTCGCGACCTATTCGGTGAAGGGCCAGTCGACGTTTGGCGCGCCGGTGGACGAAAGCTTCCGGATCGAGAATGGCATTGCGTGCTGGAAGTCGACCTCCGACGCCGGCGAGCAGCCGGCGGTGCCGGGCGCGGCCTACTGGTCGCTGGGCGGCACGCCGCAGAGCATGTCCACGGCCTTGGCCGCGCTGGCCCGTCGCGAGGACGGCAAGCTGCCGCTGATCCCCAGCGGGTCGTTGAGCATGCGGCCCGCCGCGCAGGCGGAGGTGGTCAACGGCACCGAGAAGCGCAAGATCCAGCTGATGGCGGTGACCGGCGTCGGCTTCACGCCCACGTTCGTCTGGACCACGGCGGACGCCCAGCCGCGATTCTTCGCCTTCATCTTCCCCGGTTACCTGCAGTTGATCGAAAAAGGCTGGCAGGGCAACGCCGATACGCTGGAAGCGCGGCAGAAAGAGGCCGAAGGCGAGGTGTTGGCCGACCTGCAGCGCCGTCTGTCGCATCCGCTGCGCGGTACGACCCTGATCCGCAACGCGCGCGTGTTCGACAGCGAGAACGCGACCGTCGGCGCGGCTTCCGATCTGTCGATCCAGAACGGCCGGATCGTGTCGATCACCGCTGCGGGCCAGGAGCGCGCGTCCGCCGATCATGTCGTCGATGCCGGCGGGCGCATGCTGCTGCCGGGCCTGTTCGACATGCATGGCCACATCAACGATTGGCAGGGCGGCCTGCATCTGGCCGCGGGCGTGACCACGGTCCGCGACATGGGCAACGACAACGCGACCCTGCAGGAATTGATGGCCGATGAGCGCGCCGGTCGCGCGCTGTCGCCGGGCATCGTCGCCGCGGGCTTCCTCGAGGGCGAAAGCCCGATGTCTGCACGCAACGGTTTCGTGGTGGCCGATCTGGCCGCCGCGAAGAAAGCGGTGGACTGGTATGCGGCCAACGGCTATCCGCAGATCAAGATCTACAACTCCTTCCCGAAAGAGATCCTGCGCGACACCGTGACCTACGCGCACAGCCGCGATCTGCGGGTGAGCGGCCATATCCCGGTGTTCATGCGCGCGCAGGACGCGCTCGATGCCGGCTACGACGAGATCCAGCACATCAACCAGGTGCTGCTGAACTTCCTGGTCGAAGACACCACCGATACCCGCACGCTGGAACGCTTCTATCTGCCGGCCAAGCGCGTCGCCGACATGAACTTCGACGCGAAGCCGGTGCAGGATTTCATCGCCCGGCTGGCGAAGGACCAGATCGCGGTGGATCCCACGCTCGCGACCTTCGACTTCATCCGCCAGCGTCCGGGCCAGATGTCGAAGGCGTTCGCCGCGATCGCCGCGCACCTGCCGCCGGACGTGCAGCGCGGGCTCACGGTGGCCGAATTCGATATCCCCGACGACGCCACCGCCGCGCGCTACGACAAGTCCTACGAGAAGATGGTGGACTTCGTGGGCCGGATGTATCGCGCCGGGGTGCCGATCCTCGCCGGCACCGACGGCATGCCGGGTTTCACCCTGCAGCGCGAACTCGAACTGTATGTGCAGGCCGGCATGACCCCGGCGCAGGCGCTGCAGGTTGCGACCTTGAACGGCGCCAGGTATTCGCGCACGCTGCCGGATCGCGGCTCGATCGTCGTGGGCAAGCGCGCCGACCTGATCCTGGTCGACGGCGACCCCACCGCGAAGATCGCCGATATCCGCAATGTGGCGCTGGTGATCAAGAACGGCACCGCCTATTACCCCAGCGACATCTACGAAGCGTTCGGCATCAAGCCGTTCGCCGCGCCGGTCAGGGTGTCGTCGCCGAATGCCGCGCCAGTCAGCGCTGCGCCGGCCAGCGCGGCTTCGACCAGCGCGGCGCCTGTCGAAGCCGCGACGCCGTCGCAGCCCTGATCGCGTCATCGCCCACTTTTCCGCATGGAGACCGCCGACATGACCACTGCCTACGATTTTTCCGCCATCGACATCGACGGCCACGACAAGTCGCTCACCGACTACACCGGCAAAGTCCTGCTGGTGGTCAATGTCGCTTCCAAGTGCGGCTTCACGCCGCAATACACGGGCCTGCAGGCGCTGTGGGAACAATATCGCGAGCGCGGTCTCGTCGTGCTCGGTTTCCCCAGCGACCAGTTCGGTCACCAGGAGCCCGGCGACGAATCGGAAATCAAGAATTTCTGTTCGCTCACCTACGACGTCGACTTTCCGATGTTCTCGAAAGTCGACGTCAACGGCGGGAAGGCCCATCCGCTGTGGAAGTGGCTGAAGGATGAGAAGAGCGGCCTGCTGGGCATCGGCGCGATCAAATGGAACTTCAGCAAATTCCTGGTCGGCCGCGACGGCAAGGTCATCAAACGTTATGCGCCGACCGACAAGCCGGAGTCGCTGACCAAGGATATCGAAGCGGCCCTGGGCTGAGCGGCGCGCAGATGGACGCGGAGATCGGCGCGGTCCGTTTCGATCCGGTCAGTCCCGGTTTCGAACTGGCCGTGGAGGTCGAAAGCAGCGGGCTGGTGACGAACGTCACCGGCCGCATCGAGAACATCGAAGCGTTGATCGCGATGTTCGTGCGGATCGCCGCCGAGCTGCGCCGCACCGGCCTGCGGCAGTTGCTGGTGATCGACCACACCTTCGGCGTCGTGCCGCCCGAGGACCAGTTGCAACAGCTTGTCGATTCGGTGGGCGGGCAGGGCTTCGCGGACGTGCGGCTTGCCTATGTCGATGCCCGCGGCACCGCGATCAGCCGGATGGAAGTAGGGGAGCTCATCGGTCGCGAACACGGCTACGAGTGCCGCGTGTTCGACAACGAATCCCGCGCCCGCATCTGGCTGCATTACGGCGAATGAAACACACACCGTAGAGCGGCCTTCAGGCCGCTACCCCACTCACCGGGCCGACGCCGCCCCACGCTTCGCATCAACCCTCCGCAACACTTCGCCCATCGCCGGCGACCACACCGTCCACGTGTGCCCGCCCTCGCGCACCAGCACCTGATCCTGCCGCAGCGCCGGGATCAGCTGCGGGAACGCCTTGCGCAAACGATCGCGATCGCCATACGCCAGCCAGATCCGGCCGGCGGCGTCGGGATCGCGGGCCGCGCCCTGGATGTGGCGCCAGAGTTCGCGCTGCCAGCCATCGGCATCCGCCGCCTGCGGTGGCCCGGCCTCCCACTGCGCGACGCCGCCAGCGTCTGCGATCTCCTTCACCAGTCCGGCGTTGCCCAGATACGGCGCCAGCAGCACCAGTCCGTCCATCTCGCCCGGGTACAGGCGGTCGTACATCAGCGTGCCCATGCCGCCCATCGATGCGCCGGCCAGCCAGACTTCACGATACCGGCCGCGTTCGCGCGCCGGCACGATCACTTCTGCGCGAAGGCGTTCCGGCGCGTCGCCGCGCATGTAATCGCCGAGCGTGACTTCGGCCAGCAGCACATCGGCATCCGGCCACGCGCCCTGGATCGCTTCGGCCATGCCGCTGCGACGCAGCGCGTCGAGATCGTCGGCGCGTCCCGGCAGCACCACGACCAGACGTTGTCCCGGCTGCTGCGCCTGAATAAGTTGGCTGGCGATGGGTTCCCCAGCATCGCGGGTAGGCAGACAGCCAGCGAGCGCGAGAAGCGCAGCGACGACGAACGCGGCGCGCATGAGGCGATGAGGCGCAAAATTGCGGAGCGTGATGCTGGGGACCATGACGTTGCGAAACATGGCATTGCGAGACATGACGTTCTCCGGACCGGACTACTGATCTACGCAGGCGCCGAGCCCGCGGATGCAACGCCGTCGGCGTCTCAACCGCCGGCCGGGCGCTGCAGGACTTCCGGCGGCAGCAGGTCCGCGATTTCCCTGACGAACACCTTGATCTGTTCTTCGCTGTAACCGCGATGCACATGAGCGACACGACCTCCGCGATCGATGATGAACATGTTCGGCAGCGCTACCACGCCGTAGCGTACGCTGGTCGCGCCGCTGGCGTCGTGGACCCAGGTCAGCGCGATGTCCTTGTTAGCTCGCACCACCGCGTTGTAGTCGCTCCTGGGCTCTTTGACGTTGATCGCGATGATTTCCAGATGATCCTTGCCGACCACGCTCTGGAACTTGCCGAGCACCGGCAACTCGCGGCGGCAAGGAACGCACCACGACGCCCAGAACGTCACGATCACCACCTTGCCGCGGTGCATGCTGACGGTCTGTTCGATGCCGCTGCGGTCCTTGCCCAGAGCATCCGGCGGAAATTCGCCGACCGCGGGCTGTTTCCTGGGTTCCGCGGCGGTCGCCAGCATTGCGAACGACAGCAGTGCGGTCATGGTCCGGAAGCGAGCGACGCGACGCGGTTCGTTGCGGGTAGCGGTGCGCGTGAAGCTCGGCATGTCGGGGTCCGTTCGCGGTTCGATATCGGTGGCCCGCAGTCTATGCCAGGGCCGCGATCATTTTTCGACGAAGGCGCGCTCGAACACGTACTCGCCGGCGGTGCCGATCCGCGGCGACGCGACGAAGCCGCGGTCGTCGAGGATCCGCCGGAAATCGGCCAGCATCTGCGAGCTGCCGCAGATCATCGCGCGGTCGTGTTTCGGATCCAGCGGTTCGATGCCGAGGTCGCCAGCCATGCGTCCGCTCTCCAGCAGGTCGGTGATGCGCCCATGGTGCGAGCGGCCCTCGAACACCAGATCCTCGCGGCTGACCGCCGGGTAATACAGCAGCTTGCGGCCGATCTCATCGCCGAGGAATTCGTGGTGCGGCAGCTCGCGCAGGATGTAGTCGCGATACGCCAGATCGGCCGCGCCGCGGACCCCGTGAACGATGATCACGCGCTCGAAACGTTCGTAGGTGGCCGGATCCTTCACCACCGCCATCCATGGCGCCAGGCCGGTGCCGGTGGACAGCAGATACAGGTTGCGGCCCGAATGTACGTCGGAGATCAACAGGGTGCCGGTCGGCTTGCGTCCGATCAGGACCGTGTCGCCGGGCCGGATGTGCTGCAGGCGCGAGGTGAGCGGGCCGTTCTGGACCTTGATGCTGAAGAATTCGAGTTGCTCTTCCCAGTTGGCGCTGGCGATGGAATACGCGCGCATCAGCGGCTTGATGCTGCCGTCGTCCTGCAGCACTTCCAGCCCGATCATCACGAACTGGCCGTTGTCGAACCGGAAGCCGTCGTCGCGGGTGGTGGTGAAGCTGAAATATGCGTCCGTCCAGTGACGGACATCCAGCACGGTTTCGGTGCCGTAGGGAGAGGCCATGGGTGGGGGTTGCAGCGGAATGTGGACGCCATTTTAGCCGAGCGTCCTGGTGTCGGGCGGTCCGCAGCGATTTCTGTCGAATCCTGTGCGCGGCCAGCCGGTACCTTGTCTCACCGATAGCCGGCGGCCTGCAGTTCGAACAGTTCGGCGTAGCGCCCGCCCTGCGCCATCAACTCTTCGTGGGTGCCGCTGGCTTCTACACGGCCGCCGGCCAGCACCAGGATGCGGTCGGCCATGCGTACGCTGCTGAAGCGGTGCGAGATCAGCACCGCGGTGCGGTCGTCGGACAGATCCTTGAAGCGCTGGAACACCTCGAACTCGCTGCGCGCGTCCAGCGCGGCGGTCGGCTCGTCGAGGATCATCACCTGCGCGTCGCGCATGTAGGCGCGGGCGATTGCGATCTTCTGCCATTGGCCCCCGGACAGATCGACGCCGGTCTTGAAGCGCCGGCCGATCATCTGGTCGTAGCCCATCGGCAGTGTCTCGATCAGGCCGTCGGCCATCGCCCGCTGCGCGGCCCATTCGATCCGTTCGCGGTTGCCCAGATCGTCGATGCTGCCCACGCCGATGTTCTCGCCGGCGCTGAGGTGGTAGCGCACGAAGTCCTGGAAGATCACGCCGATGTTCGCGCGCAGATCGTCGAGGTCGTAGTCGCGCAGGTCGCGGCCCTCGAGCAGGATCCGACCCTCGTCCGGTTCGTACAGCCGCGCCAGCAGCTTCACCAGCGTGGTCTTGCCCGCGCCGTTCTCGCCGACCAGCGCCAGCACCTCGCCAGCGCGCAGCTCGAACGACAGCCCGCGCAGCGCCCAGTTCTCGGCATCCGGATAGCGGAACCCCACATCCTCGAACACGAATCCCTGCGCGATCGGTTTCGGCACCGCGATGGCATCGGGTTTCGAGGCGATTTCCGGCTCGATTTCGAAGAAGGAATACAGATCGTCCAGATACAGTGCCTGTCCCGCGACCTGCGAGAGCCCCGAGAGCAGGCTTTCCAGCATCTGCCGCAGGCGCCGGAAACTGCCGGCGAGGAAGGTCAGGTCGCCGATGGTGAAGTCGCCGCTGACCGTGCGCCACGCGATGTAGCCATAGGCGACGTAGTAGCCCAGCGTGCCCAGCGCCGCCAGCAGGCTGCCCCAGAAGGCGCGCCGCCGCGCCAGCGCGCGATTGGCCTCGTAGAACTTCGCCGACATGGTGCGGAAGCGCTCGATGAAGAAACGGTTGAGGTTGAAGATCTTCACCTCTTTCGCCGTTTCCAGGCTCGCGCCCATCTGGCGGATGTATTCGAGCTGCCGGCGCTCGGAGGTCCACTGGAAATTCAGCGAATAATTGAGCGCGTTGAAGTGCGACTCGCCGACGAACGCCGGGATCAGCGCCACCGCCAGCAACAGGATCAGCCAGGGTGCGTAGACCATCAGCCCGATCGCGAAACTGATCACCGTCACCATGTCCTGCGCCTGCCCGAACAGCATGCTCAGCAGGTTCATCCGCCCCATCGTCTGCCGGCGCGCGCGGTCCAGCTTGTCCTGCAGGTCCGGATCCTCGAAATCCTCCAGATCGAGTTTCGCCGCGTGCTCCATCAGCCGGATGCTGGTGGCGTTGGTGTAGCGCTCCGAGAGCAGCGCGTCGGCGTAGGCGATGATCCGGCCCAGGACGTCCGAGAGTACCGCCAGGCCCAGTTCCAGCAACAACAGCCACAGGATTGGATCGAGCTGGCCGTTGCGCCAGGCTTCGATCAGGTCCGTGGGCAGATCGGTGCCGGCGATGCGGATCGCCTCGTCGA
>JAYUUH010000576.1:0-2587 GCA_043754745.1 Lysobacter sp. | reverse complement strand
AAGCCGCTTGTTCCAAAGCCGCTTGTTCCAAAGCCGCTTGTTCCAAAGCCGCTTGTTCCAAAGCCGCTTGTTCCAGAGCCGCTTGGTCGAGAGCCGCTTGGTCGAGAGCCGCTTGGTCAAGCGCTGCCTCGTCGAGAACAACTTCGTCGAGAACAAGCTCGTCAAGAGCCGCCTCCTCAAGCGCGATCTCTTCAGGCGCAGCCGCTTCTGCGGCGGTCTCATCGGCGGGCGCCGGTTCGAATGCTGCTTCGGGCGCCACTTCTTCGCTGGCGATGTCTTCCAGGCCTTCCGGGACCCCGGTTTCGAACGCGGGCGCCTCGGGAAGCGGCTCGATGGCGTCGACGACGGGCAAAGTCTCCTGCACGGAGGGCGTCCACTGCGCCGGCTCGAACGAGCGTCCGAGCGCACGCGCATCGAACGCGGCGACCAGCGCATCCGGAATGGCGACCGCGCGGCGGTCGCCGACGCGGGTCACCATCGTGTGCAGGCGATCGAAACCGATTTCGAGCAGCGGAATATCCTGTCTTGCGAGCTGCAGGCGATGTTCGGCCGCAGCTTCGAGCAGGGATTCCATGGCATGGCCGAGTTCGCCGATCGCCATGATACCGGCCATGCGCGCGCCGCCCTTCAGCGTGTGCAGATCGCGCTGCAGACCACCGATGACTTCACGTTCGTCAGGGTTTTCGCGCAACGCAACCAGCAACTGGTCGGAATGATCGAGCAGATCGCGACCTTCCTCGACGAAGATGTCGATGAGTTCGGCATCCAGATCGGTCATGTCCAGATCGATATCCGGATCCACGACCGCGTGGATCGCGGGCAAACCCGCGAACCCGGGCTCGGCCTGCGGCGGTCCGATCGGCTCGAATACTTGCGCTGCAGGCATTTCGACGGCATCGACCGCTTCGGCGTCGATGTCTTCGATCTCGATAGCGGCGGATGCGGGCGACTCGACGGGCGCACTGGTCTCCGGATCGATGGTTTCGGCGAGCAGACGCTCCGCCTCCAGCCACTCCGCTTCGCGGCGAATCGAATCGAGACGCACGGCGGCCAGCCGTTCTTCCTCGATGCGGATGAAGTCGCGCATTTCCTGCTCGCGAAGCGCCGCTTCAGCGACACGTTCGGCTTCGAGACGTTCAGCTTCAGCACGTTCAGCTTCGACACGCTCGGCTTCGGCACGCTCGGCTTCGACACGCTCGGCTTCGACACGCTCGGCTACGACACGCTCGGCTTCAGCACGCTCGGCTTCGTAAGACTCCATGACCGCAAGCAACCGCGCGGCTTCGTCCGCATCGGTGGGCAGACCCGCATCCAGCGGCATCGGCGCCGGGGGGTTGGGCGTCCATTCGGAAACCGGCGCTTCGACTTCCACAGCCTCGCCGAGCAGGCGCGCAAGCTCGTCTTCGGCCGCAACGTCGAACTCGACGACGTCCAACTGCGCGGACATCGTCGCGTCGGTCGTGCCGGCCGGCGTCAACACCGGCGGTTGGATATCGAAATTGCCGTAGGCGCTCAGATCCAGCTCGGTCAGCTCGATATCGCCCTGCCCGGTCCGTCCGGTTTCGTACTCGATCGCGACCGGTTCTTCGATCAGGCTGACCGGCTTCGATTCCGGCAAGCTGTCGCGCAAAGCCTGGAAACGCTCGGCGAGCGCATCGCAGCGCGGCACCCGGCCGCCCGACACCGACAGCGCATCCACCGTCGCGCGGACGCGGTCGGCGAGTTCGGCGATCGCGCTCACGCCCTCGGCGTTCGCCGCCGCGGTGGACGCGAGCAGACGACGCACGTAGCTTTCGGCCGGGATCAGCGCATCGGTGATGGCCGGCACTTCGGTCATCGCAAACGCGCCGTTCATGGTATGGATCGCGCGGACCAGCGGTTCGTCGGCGGCGGTCGGCGCGCTGCGCGCGCGCGACAGCCAGCCTTCGATCGTGCGGAGGTGTCCGCCGACTTCCGCCTGCAGAATCTCGAACAGCACGGCATCGACGCTGACCGCGATGCCTTCTTCCTGCTCGACCATCGCGCCAGCGGTGTATTCGGTTTTAACCGGCTCGAACTCGACGACCGGCGCGGCCTGGACGGCAGCCAGGGCGACGATCGCTGGCATCACTTCCTCGCCACCGGCGATGCGCTCGGCGAAGGCTTCCATCGCACGCAGATCGGTGGTGACCGCGCCCTCGCCGCGCAACGCGGCGTGCAGCTGCGGCAGGGTCGCGTAGGCCTGCTCGACCATCGCGATCACCGGAGATGTCGCAGGGCGCAGTCCATCGCGCACCTTGTTCAGCATGTTCTCGATCTTCCAGCTGAACTCGCCGAGCGTTTTGGCGCCGACCAGCCGGCCGCTGCCCTTTAGCGTGTGGAAGACCCGGCGAACGGGCTGCAGACGTTCGATACTGTTGGGTTCCGCTTTCCACGCCGGCAGCAATTGCGCAAGGTTGCCGATCTCTTCCTCGAATTCGTCCAGGAAGATTTCGCGGATTTCGTCGTCGATGTCGTCGCTGGTGACGTCGAAACCGGCAGACAGCGGCGCAGCGACCGGCGGCGGTGCCGCAGGCGGTGTCACGACTTGCAGCGGCGGCGGCACGGG
>JAYUUH010000575.1:0-2589 GCA_043754745.1 Lysobacter sp. | reverse complement strand
AGCGAATTCGCGCTGCATGCGCGCGCGATCCTCGGGCTTCCCATTCCCAGGATCGGACAGCATGGTCCATCGGCATCGTGCGCGGTGCTCGCGCATGGCCACGGCGTGCCGGTGTTCGACGGCGTCGCCGATGCGCTGCGCGCGCCCGATACCGCGCTGCGCCTGTTCGGAAAACCTTCGGTCGAAGGCCATCGCCGGGTCGCGGTGACGCTGGCGTTGGGTGAGGACATCGACGCCGCCCGCAAGACCGCGCGCGATGCGGCGGCGGCGTTGAAGATCACCTTGCGGTAAATCGCTGCGCATGATGGAGAGCGGCCTTCAGGCCGCTGCTTTGCGTCACGAATCGCGTTTCAACGGCTCGATGGTTCATTGTCGTCAGCCGCGGGCGCGGCTTCGATGCTCGTCGCATATCCGGTTCGTCCTGAGCCATTCTGAAGGCCGCTCTACAAGGTCTCTTCACCACCGGCCGAACGACGAATATTTTCCTGCTAGGCTTCCCCGACGCATGAGGAGCCATCGATGAACGACACCAACGGCTATGCCGTCTTCTTCTTTCCGCAGGCGCTGGAAGCGCTGGGCGATCCGGTCCGCCCGTTCCTGCAGGAGGGACCGGCCGGGCAGCACGTCGCCTGCACCACCATCGACACCGGCGGCGCGTTCATCGAAATGACCCTCGACGGTCGCACGCCCGAAGGCCGCGAGGTTTCGCTGGAACTGATGGTGCCCAGCAGCATGGTGCGGATGGTGGTGTCGACCCAGAGCGAAGCGATGTTCGGCTTCGGTCTGCGCGACGCGGATCCGCTGCCGGTCGCGCTGCCGGTGATCGGCCCGACCGCCGAGCCGGCGAACGCGCCTTCCGAGGCGTTGCCCTCGTCGATGGGAGATGCGGAAGCGAAATTGTGAGGACTGCGTGTCGAGTCGTGCTTCTTGCAGGCGCAACTTTGCTTTGCGCATGCGATCTGCCGACCGATACGGTCGAGCGCGAATACACCACGCTGGCTGAAGCGCGTCAGGACGAACTGTTCGACCGCGGCTGGCTGCCGGACATCCTGCCGCCGTCGTCGCGCGACATCCGTACGAACAACAACCTCGACCACAACACATCGACAGGAGAATTCTCGTTCGATCCGGACGATGCACCGGCATTGATCGCACGATTGAAGCCGGGGGCGCTTCCAGCGATGAAGTTCGCCGACTGGAACGACATCGTGGATGCGCAGGCCGCCGATGGCCGCCGCGCATGGTCCTATCGCGGCGGCGGCGCGTACGGCTGGGTGTTCTTCTGCGATCTCCGCAAAGGCCATTGCGAATACATGCTGTCCTGACAGACGGCCGCATCGCTGCCTTCCGCCTGCGTTCGCAGGCGTGAGGACTTCACTCCATCCGCGGCAGATCGAACACCAGAACTTCGGCACCGATTCCGCTCGACACTTCGACCCGCGGCTCGTCGCGATACAGCAGCGCATCGCCGGCCTTCAAGGCACGGCCGTTCACCGCGACCTCGCCGCGCACGACATGCACGTAGCCGAGACGACCTTCGGCCAGATCGAGGGTCGCGCGTTCGTCGCCGTCGAACAGGCCGGCGTACAGCCGCGCATCCTGCTGGATGCTCACCGAACCCTCGGCGGCATCCGGGCTCACCACCAGCCGCAGCCGGCCGCGCTTGTCGGCATCGGTGAAGGTCCGTTGGGCATAGCCCGGCGCGACGCCGGTGGTCGACGGGATGATCCAGATCTGCAGGAAATGCGTGGTGCCATTCGCGTCGTGGTTGTATTCGGAGTGGGTGACGCCAGTACCGGCGCTCATCCGCTGCACTTCGCCGGGGACGATGCTGGCGGCGTTGCCCATCGAATCCTTGTGGCCGAGCGCGCCTTCGATCACGTAGCTGATGATCTCCATGTCGCGGTGGCCGTGGGTGCCGAAGCCGCGGCCGGGCTGCACGCGATCCTCGTTGATCACCCGCAGCGGGCCCCAATGGACATGGCTGTCGTCGTGGTATCCGGCGAACGAGAAGCTGTGCCAGCTGTCCAGCCAGCCGTGGTTCGCGTGGCCGCGTTCGGCGGCGGGGCGCATGGCGATCATCGCGCGGCTCCGGTGAGGGCACCGATGCGGCCGCGGCCGGTGCGGCGGCGGGCGATCAGAGCATCGAGACTGAAAGCGCCGGGACCATTCGCGACCAACAGCAGCAATCCGCCGGCGATGGCGATGTTCTTCATGAAGTGGATCATCTGGTTCTGGTCGGCGAAATCGGCGTGGAACAGGGCGCCGGCCGCGATCGAAAACACGGCCAGGCCTGCGGCGGCGGTGCGGGTCAGCAGCCCCGCCATCACCGCGAGGCCACCGCCGATTTCGGCCAGGATGACCAGCGGCAGCAGCGCACCGGGCACGCCGACGCTGGCCATGTATTGCTGGGTGGCGGCGTAGGCGGCCAGTTTGCCGGCGCCGGACAGCACGAAGATCAGGGCCAGGGCATTGCGGCCGAGCAGGGTCGAGAAAGCGGTGTTCATTGGAATCCTCCCTTGGCGCCGGTGCCGGATGCGGTGTGCATCCTCAAGGCGACGGCGAACGCTGCCTACTGTAGGGAGATTC
>JAYUUH010000574.1:0-2613 GCA_043754745.1 Lysobacter sp. | reverse complement strand
TGCGGTAGAAATCGTCCACGGTGATGTCGCTCGACAGCCTGGCGTTGATCGTCGCCAGTTCGCCGAGCTGCTGTGCGTTGAGGCCGCCGCTGTTCTCGGCGGTTTCGAGGATGGTTTTCAGGACCTGCCGCCGCGCGCGCAACTTCTGCCGTTCTTTCAGTTCGCGCTCGCCGAGGTCGACCAGGAGGATACGGTTCATGGTGTTCTCTGCTCTGTTGTTGGCTCGTAGGCCGGAAGTTGCGGCGGCGGCCCGGTTCGCACCGGGCTTGCTGCCGTTGGTGGTCGCCCGGGCGCGCGCAGCGCGAGGCTTGGAGGCCGCGGCGCCCGAGGTTTTTCGGGGCTTGGTGCTGCTTTTTCGGATCGCCATCGGAGTCTCCTGTTGCGGGGTCTTCGCGCGGTGCGGCCTGTGGTCGGAACGCGGTTGGTCTCTGCCTGCTTCGACATGCGCATGCTCAAGCGGCGAGCGCGGGTGGAACATGGTTGGTGGCGTACGCGTCGGCGCCTGCTTCGCCGGCGTACGCTTCATCGCGGATGCTTTGATCGATCTCCGCGTCCAGCGCGCGCAGCGCGCCGAGCGCGTCGAGCACGCCCTGGCCGCAGCCGGCCACGCCGGCCTCGGCGAACGGTCGCGCGCTCGCGACGAGAAAACGTCGCGCGTCTTCGCTGCTCAGCGGCCACGCCCGGCGCTGCGCGCGCGATGCCAACAGCGCGCAGATCGCGGCGACGTGCGGCGCGGCGAAACTGGTGCCGCTGGCGTGTTGATAACCATCGAGACCGCAGGTGAGGATGTCGCGGCCCGGCGCGCACAGCGCGACGTGATCGCCGCGGGTGCTGAACGATGCCGGCCGCAGGCTACGGTCGATCGCGCCGACCGCGATCACGCCTGCGTGCGCGGCCGGAAAATACTTTTCGGTCAGGCCGGAATTGCCACTGGCCGCGACCAGGATCACGCCGCGCGCCAGCGCATAACGGATGATCTCTTCGTGCGGCCGCGGCGCATCGGCGTCGAGCATCGATTCGGGCGTGCCGAAGCTCATGTTGATGACCTTCGCGCCCAGATCGATCAGCCGCTTCATGCCGGCGTCGATGTTGTCCAGCGCGCCTACGCCGACGCGCTTGTCGCCGGGGCCGAGCGCCGCGCCGAGCACGCGCACCGGCGTCAGGCCGCAGGCGCCGGCGGCGCCGGCCGGCATGCCCTTGCCGCGCGCAGCGATGATCCCAGCGCAGCCGCTGCCGTGACCGACCTCGTCCTGCGGACGTTCGCCGGCGCGGCGGTAATCGCCGACCAGGGTCACGCCGCCGACGGTCTCGGGATCGAGATCCACGCTGTCGAAACCCGCGCGCAGGCGGTTTTCCAGTTCGACATGGGCCAGCGACACGCCGGTGTCGGCGAGGCCTAGCACCACCGCCGGGTCGCCGCCTTCGTAGCGCAGCGCTTCGTCGATGCGGGTGCATTCCCGCACCCAGGCGTTGTCGACGGACTTCGCGTTCGCTGCGCCCGCCTTCTTCGATGCGAGATCGTCGGCGAACGGCGCGTGGCTGAGATGGTTCGCGGTGACGCGCTCGATCATCGGCAGTTCCGCCAATGCCTGCAGCAGCGCGTGCATGCCTTCGGGTTCGCTCACCTGGATGCGCAGCACGCGGGCGACGCCGCTGATCTGTTCGATCTCGTCGAAGCGATACGCGCCGGCGACGCTGCGTTCGCTGCGCGGCGTGCGCGCGCTGTGCAGGCGAACCGCGCGCAGCGCACCGCCGTGATGGCGCAGCAGGCGATCGATCACGCCGCCGTCGATGCGGTCGGCCATCGTGGCGCCGTAGCGGCTGCACGCGCGCCAGCCCGGCACGTGTTCCGGCATCTCGCCGAGCTTCAGGGTGACCAGCAGGCGGCCGCGAACAGTGTCCGATGATGTCGTGTGCCTGGCGGCGGTCATGATCCGCTCCATTGGCCGAGCTGGCCTTCGCTGAGCCGCACATGGGCGATGCTGCCGTCGCCGAAATCCACTTCCGCCTCGCAGCCGAGCTGCGAGGCCATCGGCGCCAGCACGATCCGGCCGTCCTCGGCGCCGACCACGTCCACGCTTTGCCCGGCCACGCGCACCCGCGGCAGCCGGCCAGCGCGCAGACCGGGCGCGGTGAGATGCAGGCGCGCGCCGGGTTCGCTGGCGCCGTTGCCGCTGTCCGCATGCGTCACCCGCGTCACCCGCGGCGCGGCGGCGCGCATCAGCGCCTGCTGCAGGCGGTTCACCGGCATCCGCGACAGGCGCGCAATCACGTCGGTGCCGGCCTTTTCCTTCAATTCGTTGAGCTGCTGCACGGTGCGTACGCCGATGCGTTCCAGCTGACGCTGTTCGACTTCGGAAATCTGGTCGCCCAAGGCTTCGCGCAGCGAGAACTTCGGGTCTTCGGTGCTGTAGTCGACCGCGTTCTCCTCGATCATCGGTTTGGTGATCGTGGTCAGCTGCAGCTTGATGCTGCTGGCCTCGGTTTCGCCGGGGCCTGCCGGACGCAGATAGATGTCGTCGTCGAGGATCTGCACGAACGCGCGCAGGTCCAGCGAGATTTCCTTCACCGCGAACGTCAGCGGCAGCTTGCCGAGCCGCGCCTTGATCGCCA
>JAYUUH010000573.1:0-2625 GCA_043754745.1 Lysobacter sp. | reverse complement strand
CGCTTCCCAGTCCAGCATCTCGCCGGCGAAGAAGACGCCGGGCAGGGCCGTGGATTGCAGGGTGTCGTCCAATGCTTCCAGGCGCACGCCGCCCGCAGTGCTGATCGCTTCCTCGATCGGCCGCGGACTGCGCAGCGCCAGCGGCAGACGTTTGATCGTTGCCGCGACGCGCGCGAAGTCGGTCATCGCTTCGCGCGACAGCACTTCATGCAGCAGCGCGATCTTCACCGCATCCAGCCCGGTCTGACGGCGCACATGTTCGCCGAGGCTGCGCTTGCCGCGCGGTGTCTCCAGATCGCGATGCAGACGCTCCACGGCACGGCCCGGGGCCAAATCCAGCCACAGCGTCGTTTCGCCGTCGCGCAGGATGCGTTCGCGCAGATCGGCCGAGATCGCATAGATCACGCTGCCTTCGATACCAGTCGCGGTCAGCACGCATTCGCCCTGCAGCGCGTGCATCGCGCCGTCGGTGTTCTGCCAGTGCGCGATCACTGGTTTCAGCGGCGCACCGGCGTGTTTATCGGCGAGATGCGCGCTCCAGCCGATGTCGAAACCACAGTTCGAGGGGCGCAGCGGCGCGATATCGATACCGCGTCCGGACAGCAAAGGCGCCCATGCGCCATCGGACCCGAGCTGCGGCCAGCTCGCGCCGCCGAGCGCGAGCACGGATGCGTTCGCATACACGCGGCGTTCGCCGTCGGGCGTGTCGAAGCGCAGCCGCTGGTCGTCGTCCCAGCCCAGCCAGCGATGCTGCACATGAAAACCCACGCCGCGTTCGCGCAGCTGTCGCACCCAGCCACGCAGCAGCGGTGCGGCCTTGCGGTCCATCGGGAACACCCGGCCAGAGCTGCCGATGTAGGTTTCGACGCCGTAGTCGCGCGCCCACGCCCTCAGCGCTTCGCCGTCGAAGGTATCGAGCCAGCGCGCGACTTCACGCGTGCGCTCGCGGTAGCGCGCATCGAAGCCGGGCCGCGGTTCGCTGTGGGTGAGGTTGAGGCCGCCCTTGCCGGCGATCAGGAATTTGCGCCCGACCGAGCCTTTCGCCTCGAACAGGTCCACCGTCAGCCCGGCCGCTTTCGCGACTTCGGCCGCCATCAGTCCGGCGGGGCCGCCGCCGATGTTGGCGATCTCCGTAGTGGGCGGAACGACGTTGGACATGGCGAGGACCGGGCGCGATGCGGCGGGAAGGGCGGCGGATGATAGCGCGACGCAAGCGGATCGATTGAGGCAAAAGCCCGCTGTTCCCGGCACAATAGCGCCATGAGCAACCAATCATCCCCCTGGATCGTCGGCATCAATGCGGTGGCCTCCGCGGTCGAACACGACGCCGAACATGTCCGCGAAGTCCTGATCGAAGCCGGCGCCAAGAATCCCCGCCTCACCGAAATCGAGGAAAACGCGCGCCGCAAGGACATCGATGTGCGCCGCGTGGCCACCAACGCACTGGAAGGCGTCGCCGGTGGGTTGCGCCACCAGGGCGTGGTCGCGCGCTACGCCGCGGCCAAGACCTACAACGAAGACGATCTGCCCGAGTTGATCGAAGCCGCCGCCGGCAAGGCGCTGCTGCTGATCCTCGACGGCGTGCAGGACCCGCACAATCTCGGCGCGTGCCTGCGCAGCGCGGCGGCGGCGGGCGTCACCGCGGTGGTGATCCCTAAAGACAAGGCGGTGCAGGTCAACGCCACTGTGCGCAAGACCTCGGCCGGCGCTGCCGACAGCATCCCGGTGGTGCGCGTAACCAATCTCGCGCGCACCATGCGCGACATTCAGCAGCTCGGCGTCTGGATCTATGGTCTGGCGGGCGAAGCGACGGCTTCGCTTTACAAACTCGACCTGCGCGGCAACGTCGCCCTGGCGCTCGGTGGCGAAGCCGACGGCCTGCGCCGGCTGACGCGCGAACACTGCGACCAACTGGTCAATATCCCGATGCCGGGCATCGCATCGACTTCGCCGGGCGTGGAAAGCCTGAACGTCTCGGTCGCTAGCGGCGTGGTGTTGTTCGAGGCGGTGCGGCAGCGCGCATGAGCACGTTCGGATAAGCGCGTCTGGATGCGCATGCGCCAATGAGCACCCATCGATGAACTTGCAATGGTACGACTGGGTCGGGCTGATCGGCAGCGCGCTTGTCGTCGTCAGTTATTTCCTGCTGCAGAGCGGCCGGCTTTCCGGTACCGCATTGCCGTATCAGCTGAGCAATATCGCCGGATCGAGTTGCATCTTGGTGTCGCTGTTCGGCGGCTTCAATCTTTCGGTCGCGCTGTTGCAATGCACGTGGATCGCGATCAGTGCGTACGGAATCGCCCGGGGCATCATGGAACGTCGACGCAGCACGTCGGAATCATCTTGATTCAATTGTCTTGCCCGGATTGCAGCGCGGCATTGAGCAAGGCCGCGGCTATGCGATTGACGCCGTTCTGGGCGGGAACCGGTACATCCACGTGCGATGCATGCGGTCATCGACTTCGCTGGCGGGCGCCGTTGCGTTGGCGGCTCTGGTGCGGCTCATTGCTCTTCAAGATCGGCCTCTTGACGCCAATCGTGTGCTTGTCTGCCGCGGTCGCCTTTGGAGGTGGCTGGCAACTGCTGAATCAATACGGCATCGCCATCGGTTTTGCCATCGTCGTC
>JAYUUH010000572.1:0-2626 GCA_043754745.1 Lysobacter sp. | reverse complement strand
ATCTGCGCGCCCGCGACCGTGTGCGTCGGCTAGCCGCGGCCAGTGGGCCGGCGGGCGAATATGAGCTTTACGCCAATTACCGTTCGCGACCCGCGGTGTTGCAGGCGTTGGAGACGCTGTTCACCGCGCATGCGCAGCCGTTCCGCGATCCGCGCATCGAATTCCACTCGCTGCGTGCAGCGGGAAGCGCGGCCGATGCCGATCTGCGCCTTGGCGATGCGACCGTGCCGGCATTGACGCTGCACTGGTTGCCGCTGCCCGTGCCCGACAAGACGCAGCATGCGTCGTCGAACGCCTACAAAGGCTTCCGCGGCAAGGAAGACGAACTGCCGCTGATGTGCGCGACCGCGGTGGCGGCCATCGCCGATCTGCTCGCCCGCGCCACGCTGCACGGCGCACCGCTGCGTCCGTCCTACATCGCGGTGCTCACCCGCAGCAACGACGAGGCGCTGCGCATGCATCGCGCGCTGGCGGTCGCGGGTCTGCCTGCGGCGCTGCTCAGCAAGGACGGCGTGTTCGACAGCGAAGCCGCCGGCATGCTGCAGATCCTGCTGCGCGCGCTGGCCGAACCGGGCAGCCCCGGGCTGTTCCGCGCCGCGCTTGCGACGCCGTTGCTGGGCTTCGACGCCGCGGCGATCGACACGTTCGATGCCGACACGCAGCGCTCGGCGCGGACCATCGACGATTTCGACCGCGCCGCCGCGCTGTGGCGCAGCCGCGGCCCGCTGCCGGCGCTGCTGCCGTTCGCGCGACAGGCCGCGCCGCGCTGGCTGGGCGAGATCGGCGGCGCGCGCCGGCTCACCGATCTGCTGCAACTGCTGGAACTGCTGCAGGCCGAGGCGCCGCAGCATCACGGCCCGGCCGAACTGCTGCGCTGGTTCGCCGCGCAGGCCGATGCGAGTACGCGCGAGAACGACAGTCGCCAGCTGCGGCTGGAAGCCGACGCGGGATTGATCCAGATCACCACGATGCACAAGGCCAAGGGTCTGGAATACGCGGTGGTGGTGCTGCCGTTCGTGGCGCGGTCGAGCGAGCCGCCGCCGTCGTCGCTGCGGGTCCACGATTTCCATCTCGATGGCGCGGGTCCGGCGCGCGCATGGTTAGCGAAGGTACTGCCTGCGTCGCCCGATATCGATGCGAAACACATGGCCGATGAGGAGGACGATGCCGAAGCGCAGCGTCTGCTGTACGTCGCATTGACCCGCGCCAAGTACGCGATCCACGCGGTGTGGAGCCGCAACGGCAGTACCGAAGACACCGCGTTGCACTGGCTGTTGCACGACGGGGCGCGCATGGGCCGCAAGGCCGACACGCTGGACGCCGCGGGCATGCGCGCCCGGCTCGACGCGCTGTCGGCACAGGACGCCGGCATCGCGGTGCGCGATGTCGACGTGCAGACATTACCGGCGGCGATCGCGCGCGCTGTCGCCGAAGTCGCGCATCGCGGTATCGCGCCCGCATCGTCGCCGCCAGTACGCGAACCGCGGCGACGCTTCACCAACGACGCGCGCCTGCACAGCTTTTCGTCGCTGCATGTCTACAGCGAGGATGCCGAGCCGATGCGCGGCGCCGAGGACGAAGCGATCGCGATTCCGGACGAAGAAGTGGAAGCCGCGAGTCTCGGCGGCACCGCGTTCGGCAACGCGGTGCATGCGGTGCTTGAAACCGCCGACGCCGATGCGTGGCGGCGCGATGCCGACGCGCAGGCGACGCTGCTCGACGACCGCTGGCCCGACAGCCAGCGCGAACCGCTGGAACGCGCGCTGCTGCGTCAGGGTCTCGCGGCCACGCCCGCGCATCTGGCGCAGACCGCGCGGTTGGTGTCGCGCGCGCTGAATGCGCGACTGCCGGGCGACGTGCGTCTGTGCACGCTGCCGGCGTCGATGCAGGTCCGCGAGATGGCCTTCCATTTCCGGCTGCGGCCGACGCGTATCGATGCCGTGTACGCGCTGCTGGACGCGCACGGCTACCCGCGCGCGCGCAAACCCGCGCAGGCGACGCTGGACGGGCTGATGCACGGCTTCATCGATCTGGTGTATCGCGACGGCGCCGGCCGCCATTACGTGCTCGACTACAAGACCAATCGCCTGCCCGGCTACGACCCGGACAGCCTGCGCCGCGCGATCCGCCATCAGGACTACGATCTGCAGTACCTGATCTATCTGGTCGCATTGCGCCGCTGGCTGAAGCTGCGGCGCGGCGCCGACTACGACGATGCGCGCGATCTCGGCGGCGCGGTGTATCTGTTTTTGAGAGGTATCGATCTGCGCGAAGACGATGCGGTCGATGCCGGGGTTTCGCGTTCCGGCGTGCATGTCGACCCTGTCTCGCTGGCGCTGCTGTCGGCGCTGGATGCGCTGTTCGACGGCGCGACGGAGGATCGGCGATGAGCGGCACCCTGCCCGCGAACCATCCCGACGCCATCGCCGCGCGTGCGCTGCTGCGCCTGCAGGCGGAAGGCGCGCTGCGCGATATCGATATGGCCTTCGCCGCGCTGTTGCGCGAGCGGCTGCGTGAACCTGCGACCGTCGCGCTGGCCGGCGCGCTGGCGATGCGCGCGGTCGCGCTGGGCCACAGCAGTTTCGCGCTGAACGATGCGCATCGTCTGCTGGATGCGCTGGGCACC
>JAYUUH010000571.1:0-23489 GCA_043754745.1 Lysobacter sp. | reverse complement strand
GGAAATGCGCCAGTACCTCGGCTACGTCGCCGACCAGCGCCTCGCGGCCCTGGGCATGGCGCCGGAATTCGGCGCGAAGAATCCGTTCCCGTTCCTCGACCTGCAGGATGTGCAGGAGCTGACCAACTTCTTCGAGCGCCGGGTGTCGGCGTATCAGGTCGGCATCAGCGGCGCGGTCGCGTTCGACGATGCGTTCTGAGTCCGTCGACAACGGCCTCGGGCCGAGCGAGGCGCGGCTGTGGGAAATCGTGTTTCCCGATCACGCCAATCATCTCGGCACCCTGTTCGGCGGCCAGGCGCTGGCATGGATGGACAAGGCCGCGTTCATCGCCGCGACCCGCTACGCGCGACGCACGGTGGTCACCGCGCGTTCGGAACAGGTCGATTTGCTCCTTCCCCCGCATCGCGGGGGAAGGCTGGGATGGGGGCGCTTTGCAAATGTCTCAGCTATGAATACAGCAAATCCCGACACGCCGCCGCGGACAGTTCTGACACCAACATCCGTCATTCGGCTCCAGGATGAAGCTCCCGCACAGCCCTGGAGAACACATGCGCGAAGGCCAGAAGCGCGACTTCGCAAGAGAGTTGCGCCGCAACATGACCGATGCCGAATCGCATCTGTGGAAACTCCTGCGTCGTCGACAACTCGGCGAGCGATTCCGGCGCCAATGCCCGATCGATCGCTATGTGGTCGATTTCGTCTGCTTGCGCAGGAAGCTGGTCGTCGAGGTCGACGGCGGCCACCACGCTGAATCGTCGCAGGACCGCATCCGTGACGCTTGCCTGATGAAGCTCGGGTATCGCGTGCTGCGTTTCTGGAATAATGATGTCCTTGAGAATAGCGAGGGCGTTTACGGCATGATCCAGGCATCGCTGGCGAATTGCCCCCATCCCGACCTTCCCCCGCGTGCGGGGGAAGGAGAAGAGCTCGCCGACCATCGCCTGCAAGAACCGCATGCCTGTTACCTGAAGGAAAAGCCCTGATGACGACCCTGCGCATCGCCCTCGCCCAATTCGATTTCCCCGTCGGCGCGGTGAGCCGCAATGCCGAACGCATCGCGGCGATGATCGCCGAGGCCCGCGACGAGTACGGCGCGGACATCGTGATGTTTCCGGAGCTATCGCTGTCGGGCTATCCGCCGGAAGATCTGCTGCTGCGCCCGGAATTCCTGCGCGACTGCAGCGACGCGATCGAGACGGTGGCTGCGGCCGCGACCGGGATCGTCGCCGTCGTCGGTTGGCCGCAGGCGGCGGGCAGCGTGGTCTACAACGCCGCCAGCGTGCTGCGCGACGGCGCGATCGCGCACACCTACCGCAAGCGCGAGCTGCCCAATTACGCGGTATTCGACGAGCGCCGCTATTTCGACGTCGACCCCGATCGCGCGGACTGCGTGTTCGAAGTGAAGGGCGTGCCGGTCGGGCTGATCATCTGCGAAGACCTGTGGTTCGCCGAGCCCATCGCCAGCACCGTGCGCAGCGGCGCGCAGCTCATGCTGGTGCCGAACGCCTCGCCGTTCGAGCGCGACAAGCACGCGCAGCGCGATGCGCTGTTGGCGCAGCGCGTGCAGGAAACCGGCGCCGCCATCGCCTATCTCAACGCGGTCGGCGGCCAGGACGCGGTGGTGTTCGACGGCGCGTCGGTGGTCGCCGACGGCGACGGTGCGGTGCATCCCGCCGCGGCCGCGTTCACCGACCAGTGGCTGGTGGTGGAGTACGACGCGGCCGAGCGCCGGTTCGCGCCGGTGCAGTGGGTGGACGACGGCGACGAGAGCCGCGATGCGCTGGCGTGGCGTGCGATCGTGCGCGGCATCCAGGACTATTGCGGCAAGAACGGTTTCCAGAAGACCTGGCTGGGCCTGTCCGGCGGCATCGATTCGTCGATGGTCCTGGCGCTGGCGGTGGATGCGCTGGGCGCCGACAACGTCACCGCGGTGCGGCTGCCATCGCGCTACACCGCCGATCTCTCCAATGATCTGGCCGACGAGCAGTGCAAGGCGCTGGGCGTAAAGATGATCACGATCCCGATCGAAAAACCGTTCCAGGGCTATCTCGACGCGCTGGCCGAAGTCTTCGCCGACAAACCGGTGGATGTGACCGAGGAAAACCTGCAATCGCGCGCGCGCGGCACGATGCTGATGGCATTGGCCAACAAGCTCGGCGGCCTGCTGCTGACCACCGGCAACAAGAGCGAATACGCGGTCGGCTACGCTACGATCTACGGCGACATGTGCGGCGGCTACGCGCCGATCAAGGATCTGTACAAGACCGAAGTCTTCGCGCTCTGCCGCTGGCGCAATACCGTCGGTGGCGCGCCAGTCATTCCTCCTGCCGTGATCTCGCGCCCGCCCAGCGCGGAGCTGCGCGACAACCAGAAGGACGAAGATTCGCTGCCGCCCTACGACGTGCTGGACGCGATCCTGCTGCGTCACATCGACCAGGAGCAGTCGCGCGACGAGATCGTGCGCGCCGGCTTCGACGCCGCCACCGTCGACCGCATGCTGCGTCTGGTGCGGATCAGCGAATGGAAGCGGCACCAGGCCGCGCCGGGGCCGAAGGTCTCGCGCCGCGCCTTCGGCCGCGAGCGGCGGTATCCGATCACCAACGGTTATTCGGCATAGGGCAGGCCCCGGCCCGCCGCTCGAATCCCGGAACCCATGCGCTGGTATACCGCCGACTTCGACGCGCTGTCGTGGCACGATGTCCGCGTCCATGGCTTCCGGATCGTCGAGAATGGCGATGGCACCGCGGAACTCGTCCTCGATATCGATTTCATTCTGGAATGGCTGTCGTCCGGGCAGGGCGGGTATCGATACCGCGTCGCCCAGGCGATCCTGCAGTTCCATGGGGTCTTCAGCCTGCGCTTCATGCTGGACTACGTGGCCTGCAGCGCGGGCATGACCGCGTTTTCTATCGGCCGCATCGACCGCGAAATCATCGGCGACGATGAACGTACACAGGTGTGTCGCTGGCGTATCGACTTGAATTGGCCTGAAGGATTCCTCGAATTCGACGCGAGCGGTTTCAGCCAGTGGCTGGTCGGCGAGATCGTCGAGCAGGATGCGCAGACGCTGGATCGGACGCAGCGGCTGTAATCCGGCGGTTGATCCGCGCCCGGCGGAGGTTTGAACTCCGGATACGAAAAAGCCGCCTTTCGGCGGCTTTTCCATGACGGAATCCGGCGCAGGACTCAGTCGTTGTCCAGTGCCGACTTCTCGCTAGCCAGCGGGTTGAGTTTGCGGAAGATCGAGGGGTTATTCGGCCACTTGTCGCCATCGGTCAGCCACGGGTGCTGCGGGGACTTCTGTTGCAACTGCTGGCGCGCGCTTTGGGCGAGGACAGTGTTGCCCAGGCGGGTGTATGACTCGGCCATCACCGCGATGCCGTCGCTTTCGAAGGCGCTGCCCGGATAGGTTTCGCGCATGTATTCCACGCGCTCGATCGCGGCGACCCACGCGGTCCGTCGCAGGTAGTACATCGCGGTTTCGATCTCGTGGCGCGCGAACAGGTCGCGCAGCTCACCCATGCGCGTGGCCGAGTCGGCGGCGTAGCGGGAGTTGGAATAGCGTTCTGTGACGATCTTGAAGTCGTTGAACGCCTGCTGCGGCGTGGCCAGGTCGCGGCGGCTGGCATCGAGCTTCCACACACGCTGCAGGAATACGGTGTCGCGGCTGGAGTTGACCAGGCCGCGCAGGTAATACAGATATGCAGCGTTGCGATGGGTGGGATAGGTGCGCAGGAAACGGTCGATGGTCGAGATCGCATCGTCGTTGGTGCCCATCTTGTACTGCGCGTAGGCGGTTTCGATCATCGCCTGTTCGGTGTACGTGCCGTACGGATATTGCGCGATCAGCCGCTTGTAGGTCAGCACGGCGGCGTCGTAGTTGCCGTTGCGGACCGAGCGCTGGCCTTTCTCGTACAGCTCGGTGACCGGCACGCCTTCGTTCGCCTCCTTGTCCTTGAATACACCCTTCAGCCTGGCGCAGCCGGAGGTGCCGAGGGCGAGCATCAGGACCAGCAGCAGGGAGGGGCGCAGGAGCGCGGGAAGCGAAAGGCGGCGAAGGGGCATGCGGGCTGCTGCTGGACGGGTGAGCGGGCGATAATACCAGCCCAGACCGGCCTGCCCCTTAACGGCATGCCCGTCGCCGCACCGCAGGTGGCCCGCCGCCCGACCGGCAGGCGCTGCCTTTGCGGGCCGCGTCGCCGACGGATTGTCTGCCGCCGGTTCGATGCGCGATACCGTCCCGGTCGCGCAAACCCCACCCCATCAGGAGCTCCGATGCCCTCATCCACGCCAACGCCAGCCGCGGAGACCGCAGCGCGCCTGTCGGTGGTGCCCGACGCGGCTTCCGGCCGCCGCTTCGACGCGGTGCTGGCCGAACTCTTTCCCGAGTACTCCCGCTCGCGCCTGGCCGAGTGGATCAAATCCGTGGATGTCCTGCTCGACGGCCGCCAGGTGCGGCCGCGCGACCCGGTGCGGGGCGGCGAAGCCGTATCCCTGACCGTGGTGCTGGAGGTCCAGACCCGGTCGGAGCCCGAAGACATCGCCCTCGACGTCCTGTACGAGGACGCCGACGTTTTCGTGCTGAACAAGCCGGCCGGACTGGTGGTGCATCCGGGCGCCGGCAACCCGGCCGGCACCCTGGTGAACGCGCTGCTGCACCGCGACCCGGCGCTGGCGACGCTGCCGCGGGCGGGCATCGTCCATCGGCTCGACAAGGACACTTCGGGCGTGATGGTGGTGGCGCGGACCCTGCCGGCGCACACCGCGCTGGTGGCCCAGCTGTCGGCGCGCGACGTGCACCGCCAGTATCTGGCGGTGGTGGCGGGGTCGCTGGTGTCGGGCGGCACCGTCAATGCCGCGATCGATCGCCATCCGCGCGACCGCCTGCGCCAAGGCGTGCGCGAGGACGGGCGGGAGGCGGTCACCCATTACCGGCTGCGCGAACGCTTCCGCGCCCACACGCTGCTGGAATGCCGGCTCGAAACCGGCCGTACCCACCAGATCCGCGTCCACATGGCGCACATCAAGCATCCGATCATCGGCGACCCGCTGTACGGCGGGTCGCTGAAGCTGCCGAAGGGCGCGACCACCGAGCTGATCGAGTCCCTGCGTGGCTTCAAGCGTCAGGCGCTGCACGCCGAAACCCTGGAGTTCACCCACCCGATCAGCGGCGAGCCGGTCCGCTGTTCCACGCCGATGCCCGCCGACATGCAGACGCTGGTGCGCACGCTGCGCGACGACAGCCGCGAGGCCGAGGCGCGCGCGCGTTGAACGACACATCATTCCTGCCCGCCGACTGGCCGGCCCCGCCGGGCGTGCATGCCTTCACGACGCTGCGCCAGGGTCCCGGCCTGTCGCAGCCCCCCTTCGACCGCTTCAACCTCGGCAATCGCCATGCCGCCGACGGTGACGACCCGTCCACGGTCGAGCGCAACCGCGCGCTGCTGGTCGAAGCGGCCGGTCTGCCATCCCTTCCGCACTGGTTGAAGCAGGTGCATGGTGTGGATGTGGTGCGGTGCGACGGCCCGCCGAGTGGAGGCCATGAGCCCATCGCCGATGCCTCGGTCACCGCTACGCCCGGCACGGTCCTCGCCATCCTCACCGCCGATTGCCTGCCAGTGGTGTTCGCGGCCGACGATGGCCGAGAAGTCGCCACCGCCCACGCCGGCTGGCCCGGACTCTCGTCGGGGATGCTGGAAGCCACGGTCGCGGCGATGCGCACGCCTGCGGAACGTCTGGTCGCCTGGATCGGCCCCGCCGCCGGTCCCCAGCGCTACGAGATCGGCGCCGAGGTGCGCGACCGTTTCCTGGCGCAGGACGCCCGCGCCGACACCGCATTCGTCCCGACCCGCCCCGGCCACTGGCGCGTCGACCTGTTCGCCATCGCAGGCATGCGCCTGGCTCGGGCCGGCGTCACCCGCGTCCATGGCGGTGATCTCTGCACGATTTCCGACCCGCAGCGTTTCTTCTCGCACCGGCGCGACGCCCGCACCGGGCGGATGGCGACGCTGGTGTGGTTCGACTGAGCGTCGTCGACGGGTGCATCGGATCGAGCCGATGACGTCGTCCGCGCCACTCTTCCGGCGCGCACTGGGCGACGCGTACGCATCGCTGCCGTCGAGCGTGCGTGCCATGCACGACGCCAAAGGGCGCTGGCGCGGCGAGGCCACGGTCGAACGCGGGCAGGGCATGTTGTCGCGGCTGTGCGCATGGCTCACGCGGCTGCCGCCGGCGGGCGCGCATCCGGTCGTGGTCGAGATCGATATGGCGCAGGACGGCGAACGCTGGATTCGCCGATACGGCACATCGCATGCGATGCCGTCGCGGCTATGGATCGCGCGCGGGATCCTGCATGAATGCCTGGGGCCGGTGACCCTGCGCTATCGGATGACGGTCGAGCACGGCGCGATCGTTTGGCGCGTGGCCGGCATCCGCATCCTCGGCCTGCTGCCGCTGCCCGCGCGGTGGTTCACGGGCGTGGAGCCGCGCGAATCCGACGATGCCGGACGCTATCGTTTCGATGTGTGCGCGCGCTTGCCGGGAATCGGTCTGCTGGTCCACTACCGCGGTTGGCTGGAGCCGGCATGACGATCGTTCGCGACCTCGCCGAAAGCGGCGAGCCGTCGTCTTCGCCGCGCGCGGTAATCGTGTTCGACGGTGTGTGCGTGCTCTGCAACGGCTGGGTGCGCTTTCTGCTGCGTCACGACCATCGCGAACGTTATCGCTTCGCCGCCATGCAGGGCGACAGTGGCCGCGCGCTGCTGCTCGCGAACGGACTGGATCCGGACGATCCCGTTTCTTTTCTGCTGGTCGAATACGACATCGGCGCGTCGCCGCGTGTCTCCACCGATACCGACGCCATGCGTCGCGTACTGATGGGCCTGGGCGGGGTGTGGCATATCGCCGCATTGTTCGCGCTGTTGCCGCGTCGCGTGCGCGATCCGCTGTATCGCCTGATCGCACGCAATCGCTATCGCTGGTTCGGTCGCCACGATGCCTGCCCGGTGCCCGACCCGGCGCAGGCGCATCGATTCGTCTAGCTGAATGGCGTCCTGCGCGTCGCCATCGCATGACTTGCGGCAGGTGTCGCTGCCGCCGACCGCCTTGCTATCGTCGCCGCACTTTTTCCGGATCGCCTCCATGCGCCTCATTCCTTCGCTGCGTCCGCTGTTGCTCTGCGCGTGTCTCGTTGTCTTCGTGTCGCCCCTCGATGCGAAAACCCTTCCCGAAGTCCGGGCGATGGTGGACTCGAAAGCATCCGGCGCGCTCGCCGCCGCCGAGGCGTTGACACAGGCCACGCCGAACGACGCGAACGCGTGGGTGATGCTGGCGCGCGCGCGCCTGCAGGCCAAGCAGGCGGAAAAGGCGATCGCGGCAGGCCAGAAGGCGACCGCACTCGGCCCCAAGAACGCGCAGGCGTTCTACTGGCTGGGCAATGCCTACGGAAACCGCATCGGCGAAGTCGGCATGCTGTCCAAAATGACGATGGCGCCGAAGCTGCGCGACGCGTTCGAGCAGGCCATCCGATTGGATCCCGCGTTGATCGACGCGCGCAGCTCGCTGATCGAATTCTATCTGCTGGCGCCGAGCGCGATCGGCGGCGGCGTCGACAAAGCGCGCGCGCAGGCCGCCGCCATCGGCAAGTACGATCGCGCGCGGGCATTGATGGCGCAGGGACGCATCGCGATGCACGAGAAGAAGCCGGCCGACGCGCTCAAGGCCTACGAACAGGCGCATGCGCTCAAGCCCAACGACGCGCAGCTGCGACTGTCGCTGATCCTCGGGTATCAGGAAGCGAAGCGTTGGAAGGAGGCCTACGCCATGGCCAGGCAGTGGACCGTCGACGAGCCGAAGAAGGCCAAGCCGTGGTATCAGATTGGCCGCCTCGCTGCGGAATCCGGTCAGTATCTGCCCGAGGGCGAGGCCGCGCTGCGCACCTATCTGAAGCTGGCCCGCGAGACCGGCGATCCCGAGCCGAAGCACGCCCGCTATCGCCTCGGTCAGGTGCTCGCCAAGGCCGGACGCAAGGACGAGGCGCGGGCCGAGTTGCAGGCGGCGCTGAAGATCGATTCCAAGTTCAAGGAAGCGAAGGACGCGCTCGCGGCGCTGTGAGCGGCGCCTGAGCGCAGCGGGGCGCGCGGCCCGGGCGCAGACTTGAATCGCGCGGTCCCGGCCTCACTTCCGAAGCATCGCGGCGTCGCCGCCCTGTTTCTACGGAGTCCGCCCATGCGCATGGACAAACTCACCTCGCGTTTCCAGCAGGCCATCGCCGACGCGCAGTCGCTGGCCGTGGGACGCGATCACAACGTCATCGAACCCGCGCATCTGCTGGTCGCCCTGCTCGACCAGCAGGGCGGCGGCACGCGGCCCCTGCTTGCACAGTCCGGCGTCAACGTGCCGCTGCTGCGCGAGCGCCTGGGCGAAACCCTCGAAAAACTGCCGAAGGTCTCGGGCCAAGCCGGCAGCGTCAACGTCGGCAACGATCTCGCGCGCCTGCTCAACGTCACCGACAAACTCGCGCAGCAGCGTGGCGATGCCTTCATCGCCAGCGAACTGTTCGTGCTGGCCACGCTGGACGATGGCGGCGACACCGGCCGCGCGTTGAAGGCGGCGGGCGCGAACAAGCAAAAGCTCGAAGCGGCCATCGACGCGATGCGCGGCGGCGAGAAAGTGCAGAGCGAGAACGCCGAGGAGCAGCGGCAGGCGCTGGAGAAATACACCATCGATCTGACCGCGCGCGCGGAATCCGGGAAACTCGATCCGGTCATCGGCCGCGACGAGGAGATTCGCCGCACCATCCAGGTGCTGCAGCGCCGCACCAAGAATAACCCGGTGCTGATCGGCGAACCCGGCGTGGGCAAGACCGCGATCGTCGAAGGTCTGGCGCAGCGTATCGTCAACGGCGAAGTACCGGAAGGACTGAAGGGTAAGCGCGTGCTGTCGCTGGACATGGGCGCGCTGATCGCCGGCGCCAAGTTCCGCGGCGAATTCGAAGAGCGTTTGAAGGCGGTGCTGAACGATCTGGCCAAGAACGAGGGCCAGATCATCCTGTTCATCGACGAACTGCACACCATGGTCGGCGCCGGCAAGGCCGAAGGCTCGATGGACGCCGGCAACATGCTGAAACCGGCGCTGGCACGCGGCGAACTGCACTGCATCGGCGCGACCACGCTGGACGAATACCGTAAGTACGTCGAGAAGGATGCCGCTCTCGAAAGAAGATTCCAAAAAGTGTTCGTCGGCGAGCCCAGCGTCGAGGACACCATCGCGATCCTGCGCGGCCTGAAGGAACGCTACGCGGTGCACCACGGCGTCGAGATCACCGACCCCGCGATCGTCGCCGCGGCGACGCTGTCGCATCGCTACATCGCGGACCGGCAGCTGCCCGACAAGGCCATCGACTTGATGGACGAAGCAGCGTCGCGCATCCGCATGGAGATCGACAGCAAGCCCGAAGAACTCGACCGCAAGGAGCGCCGGCTGATCCAGCTCAAGATCCAGCGCGAGGCACTGAAGAAAGAGAAGGACGACGCGTCGAAGCAGCGCCTAGCCGATCTGGAAGCGGAGATCGCCACGCTCGAACGCGCGTTCAACGACCTCGAGGAAATCTGGAAGGCCGAGAAAGCGGTGGTGCAGGGCACGACGCGGCTTAAGGAACAGATCGAAGCCGCGAAACTCGACCTCGAATCGGCGCAGCGCAAGCAGGATTTCGCGAGAATGAGCGAGATCCAGTACGGCCGCATGCCCGAGCTGGAAAAACAGCTGAAGGCTGCGCAGGAAGCCGAGACCCAGGGTTTCACGCTGCTGCAGGATAAGGTCACCGAGGAAGAAATCGCCGAAGTGGTGTCGCGCTGGACCGGCATTCCGGTTAGTAAGATGCTGGAAGGCGAGCGCGACAAGCTGCTGAAGATGGAACAGTTGCTGGGCGCGCGCGTGGTCGGGCAGGCCGAGGCGATCAAGGTCGTCTCCGATGCGGTGCGTCGCACGCGCGCGGGCCTGAGCGATCCGGACCGCCCGAGCGGCTCGTTCCTGTTCCTCGGCCCGACCGGCGTGGGCAAGACCGAACTGTGCAAGGCGCTGGCGGAATTCCTGTTCGATTCGAACGATGCGATGGTGCGCATCGACATGAGCGAGTTCATGGAGAAGCACGCGGTGAGCCGTCTGATCGGCGCGCCTCCGGGCTATGTCGGCTACGAAGAAGGCGGCTATCTCACCGAAGCCGTACGCCGCAGGCCGTACAGCGTGATCCTGCTCGATGAAGTGGAAAAAGCGCATCCGGACGTGTTCAACATCCTGCTGCAAGTGCTCGACGATGGTCGTCTCACCGATGGCCAGGGCCGCACCGTGGACTTCCGCAACGCGGTGATCGTGATGACCTCGAATCTCGGTTCGCAGATGATTCAAGAGATGAGTGACGACGACAGCGCCGAGAGCTACACCAAGATGAAGGCCGCTGTGATGGGCGTGGTGCAGGCGCATTTTCGCCCGGAATTCATCAACCGGCTCGACGATATCGTCGTCTTCCACCCGCTGGACAAGGCGCAAATCCGCGACATCGCCAAGATCCAGCTGCGCGGCCTGGAAAAGCGTCTGGGCGAACGCGGCATCCGCATCGCGCTGTCGGACAAAGCCTTCGATCTGCTCGGCAACATCGGTTTCGATCCGGTCTACGGCGCCCGTCCGCTGAAGCGCGCGATCCAGCAGCAACTCGAAAACCCGCTGGCGCAGCGGATCCTGAGCGGCGAGTACGCCAACGGCGATACGATCAGCGTGGATGCCGAGGGCGGGAAGCTGGTGTTCGGAAAGACCTGACGTCCCGGGGCAGCCTGCGGGTCGCTCTCGAGTTGAAACGAACAGGGGCCGCATCGCGCCGGCCCCTGTTTTTCGCTTCCCTGCCAGGATCGTCCGATGGATCGGCGGGCAACCCAGCAGGCCGGCCGCGATGTCGCGGCCCGCGCCCATGCGCAAGCCGGGCGATATGCCCGCTATTTGCAGAAGATCCGCTCCACCGTGCGGCCGCTGTCGTCGTTCTCGCCATCGGTCAATCGCCGCACCGTGCCCAGCACCACTTTGTAGGCGCAGTTCGGCCATGCGCTGACATCCACGAAATGGGTGCCGTTGCCGCCGCGCGGCGCATTGCCCGAAGGCAGCGGTGGCGGCGGTGGGAATGCCGCGGCGCTGCTGATGCCGACGCTCCAGCTTGCGGTGAGTTCGTGATCGACGGTGTACTGGATATTGATCGCGTTGGTGATCTTCGAACACGGCATGCCGCCGCCGGTGAACTCCTGCAGATCGAGCAGATGCACCTCGATCCAATTGTTGATGCGGATGCGGTCCAGCGCGTTGCTGAAAGCGACCGCGCCGCCCACCGGTGCCGCCTCGTAGACGATGCGCAGATCCATTCCGTTCTTCGGTGCCGACACGGCGTTGCCGGCGCCGTTGCCCGGGGCGTCCAGCGCCGCTTGCACCGCTGTGGTGTTGAAGCGGATCAGTGGGCCGTAGAAGCCGTCGTCGAGCCCGTTCTGGTCGACCGCGATCCAGCCGTCGGCGTCGGGCACCACGATATGCGCCGGCGGCGAGCCCCAGGGCGTACCCGGCGGCAGTGCGGGCGTCGGCGTCGGATCGATGGTCGCGCCGGAGTCCTGGATATGGATCGACTGGAATGTCCACGCCAGACCGGTGCCGAAGGTGTCCCACAGAATCAGCCGCGCACCGACCAGCACCTGAGACACCAATGCACCGGTGATCGGCAGCAGGCCGGGATTGGCCAGATCTTCGTACAGGAAGCGATAACGCGCCGCGGCACCGCCGATTTGCTTCGGACAATAGCCGCGCAATTTCGTCGCGCCGAAGAAACCGAAACCGGGTCCGCCGTGGCCCAAGACCGCAGTGGTGGTCAGGCCGGATGCGTTGCCGATGTCGCCGTAGATGTGGAAATCGCCGACATGGGTGAACAGCGGATTGTCGAAAGGCGGCTGCTGTTCGACATCGACGCACAGCGACACGCAGAAGCAGGGTCCTGCATTCTCGCGATCGGGCTGCCGCGCGCGCGTCTGGGTTTCGGCCAGCAGCGTGGTGCCGGCGCTTTCGATCCTGAAATACAGGTCCGGACCGCCGGTCCATTCGATATTGATGAAGGGCGAGAACGGCGTGCGCTTGAAGTCGGCGGCGTCGTAATCGATCCGGAATTTTCCGGCGCCGTCGGTAATCGCGCTGCCGAGCGGATCGTCGGCGAGCCAGTCGGCGTCGAAAGCCGAGACCTTCGCGCCGGACACCGGAATCTGCTTGCCGCAGACCGTGACCTTGCCGCAGATCGTCCAGGCGCCGAACAGGCTGCGGAACCAGCACCACCAGCGGAACGGGATGCAGTACGTCCAGGCCGCCACCAGGCCGTTGTCGCGCTCGCGCCATTGCGGCTGCAGCGTGGTCACGGTGAACTGGCGCGGTTTCGGCGGCACGCGCGGCGGTTTCTGCCGCGGCACGTTGCCGCAGTAGACGTCGATCTCGAAGGCGTCGCCCTCGTATTTTTCGCGCGGGTCCAGCGCGACTTCGAAGTCGCCGTCGCTGCCGATATCCACTTCGGCCAACAGTCGTGCGGATTTTTCGGCGATCTGCGCGTCGTCGAGCAGCGTCAACGTGTCTTTCGGCTGCGCTGCCGCGAGCGAAACGACATCCTGCGTTTGCGAGGGACGGTACAGGCGCAGCTTCGCGCCGGCGAGGGGTTCGGGGCAATCGTCGCAGATCAGGCCGCAGAGACGGCCTTTGAAAAGATAACGGCTCATGTGGGTCTCCTTGATGAAGCGAATCGTTCGAGTCGGGGGATCCGGATGCGCGATGCATCGCGACGAACCGGTTCCGGCTTGCGGTTGCAGGCAGGCATCGCCGCGTCTTGGACGCAGCGCCCGATGGCGTGGAGCGGAATGACGTAGACGCAATGGCGACTTGCAGGCGCAGCCGTCCTTGCGCGCGATGTGCGGGCTTGGATCGCGTGCGAAAGACGAGCGGCGTCGACGCGCTGCCGCCGATGGATCAACGTGAGGCGATGCGCGTCGAGATGGTGCGATGCATGCGATATCCTCCGAGCGCTCCGTGCCGACGACGCTCCCTAATGGCTGCCCTGCACAGCAGCAAACGCGCTCGCGCCGCCGATGCGGACAATCCGACGGCGCACTTGCTGGGTCGTGTCGTCGGCACGACGGTCATGCGGCATATCGCGCCGCTTGGTCCCGTGTCCGTATGCCCGTACCGTGACCGGGCATCCATCGGATTTCCGATGTTCGCGGCCGTCGTTCCCTTGATCAATCGATCGGCCGGCGGTCCGCGATCAGCCCTGCGCGCGGTCCGACGCCAAGGTCGCTCCGCCCGACTCCAGTACGGCGACCCGCGTTTCCAGGGCTTCGATCCGGGCCAGCAGCGCATCCATGGCATCGCCGTCGTGCGCGCGCGACGGCGTTTCGGCGCTGCGTTCTGGCATCGTCGGTTCGCCGCAGAACAGGTGCGCGTAACGGTCCTCGCGTTGGCCGCCACCGCGCGGCAGGCGGCGGATCATCGATGGCTCGCGCTCGGCCAGCCGCTCTAGGGTGTGGCGCACATCGTCGATATCCGCGAAACGGTGCTGGCGCTCGCTGCGCGCCAGCAGTTCGTGAAGGGTCTGCGGGCCGCGCAGGAACAGCAGCGACAGCAGGCAGGTCTGCGCGGGCGTGAGGTCGAACACACGCTCGATCCGGTGCAGGTAACGCTCGCTGCGGGCGCCGTATTCGGATTTGACCAGGCAGCGGACTTCCAGTTGCCGCAGCGCGTGGCCGATATCGCCCGGGTTGAGGTTCATCGTCGGCTCGCGCGCGGTCTTTTGGTTGCAGGCCAGCACGACGTTGTTGAGCGTGAGCGGATAGACATCGGGCGTGGTCGCGGCCTTTTCGACCAGACTGCCGAGGATGCGCGCTTCCATCGGAGTGAGCTGCGGCGGCAAACCGGGCTGTGCGGGCGCTGAGTAGCTGCTCTCGATGACGGTTGCGGACATGGGAGGTTCCTGGCGTGCGGCGTGATGCGGGCTGCATGATTCTAGCGGGATACCGCATGACCGGACGCTTGCGTTATGGTTCACGGTTTGCGGAGCAAGCTTGGCACCCGATCCGCCTGACCCGCCGGGACCGCCGCAGTGCGGTTCCGATCCATGCATAAAAAGGAGAGCACAGCGATGAAGACGATGAAGACAGTCATGCGCGAGAACACGAACCGTCGACCGATGGCCCGCAAGATCCTGTTCCGTGGCCTGGCGCTGTGTCTGGCGATGGCGGTCGCTCCGGCGGCGATGGCCGGCGACCTCACCTGCAAAATGACCTACAGCCTCACCGGTTGGTCGGTGTTCTACAAGACCGCCTCCGGCGCCGGCAACATCACCTGCGACAACGGCCAGACCTTGTCGGTGAAAATCCAAACCAAGGGCGGCGGCCTGACGTTCGGCAAATACAAGATCCGCAACGGCTTCGGCCAGTTCACGAACGTCAACGACATCCGCGATGTGCTCGGCAGCTATGCCACCGCCGAAGCGCATGCGTCCGCCGACAAGAGCGCATCCGCGCAGGCGATGACCAACGGCGACGTGTCGCTGTCCTTGGCCGGCAAGGGCGAGGGTTGGTCGCTGGGCGTGGCTTTCAGCAAGTTCACGATCAAGGCTGTTAATTAGGGACTGCTAACGTCATATGCAGCCGGTTGGCGGCCGGAGACAGGCTAACGTGACCATAACGTGGACAGTCCTTAAGCCGACTGTTGGATCATCGACCTTGGCGCGTAATGACGGGTATCGTCCACAGGCGATCGCCGGGCTGCGCGCTCGCTTTTTCGCGGTCCTGTGTATGGGCGGCGTGGCGAACCATGGTATGGCCGGGCGATTGGGCCGGCTCGTCTGATTGGGTTTCTGTGTCGAAAATAAGCAACGCCTTGTTTGCTATTTGAGATGCGCAGCGCAGCACAACATGTGCCAAAAGAAGCTGCTAGATTCGACTCTCCATTCGGTACCGTATTGAAGCGGTCATTTTTCCATGCATATGGATTCCCAAGGAGGGAACGGATGAATCGTCGTATCTTTAGCCGCGCGCTGGCGGTTGTTATTTTGTGCTTTGTTCGATCGGCGCGCATATACCCAAACCAAAAATCCGATCGTGCTGGTGCATGGTTGTTTGGATTCGACTCGGTTCTGGGTGTCTATGACTACTGGTACGGCATCGGCAACGAACTGAAAGCCGGTGGGGCCAAGGTCTACACCGCCAGTCTGTCCGCCAGCAATTTCACCGAAGTGCGCGGCGAACAACTGGTCCGCGATCTGGACACGCTGCGCGCCGTCACCGGCAAGCAGAAGTTCAACCTCATCGGCCATAGCCACGGCGGCCCGACCGTGCGTTATGTCGCCTCGGTCCGTTCGGATCTCGTAGCCTCGGTGACAGTGTTGGGTTCGCCCAATACCGGCGCACCTGCGGCCGATGCGATCACTGCGACGCTCCCGCCCAGCTCGCCGCTGCGTCCCGCTCGTGGCCTCGTTCGTCAATGCGCTCAGCAGCGGCTTTCTGGGCGCCCTGTCGGGCAACAGTGATCCTCAGGACGCATTGGGCGCATTGGCATCCCTGAGCACGGCCGGCTCGGCGCGCTTCAACGCCCTGCATCCGCAGGGCAAGCCGACGACGGCCTGCGGCAGTGGTGCTGCGTCGGTCAATGGCGTCCGTTACTACTCGCTGAGCGGCACCTCGGTGCTGACGAATATTCTCGATATCAGCGATCCGGTACTCGGCGCCGGCAGTCTGTTCTTCGGCTTCGAGCAGAACGACGGTCTTGTCGGGCGCTGTTCTTCCCGCTGGGGCACGGTGTTGCGCGACGACTACGGCTGGAATCACGGCGACGAAGTGAATCAATTCCTCGGCCTGCGCGGTTTGTTTTCGTCCAGTCCTTCCAGCGTGTTGCGTGCTCACGCGAACCGTCTGAAAACGCTCGGTCTGTGAGCAGGGCGCATTTGCTGGGAAGCGCTGCCGCGGTGCTCTGCATCGTGGCCGCTTTACTGCTGTGGCAGACGAACAGTCGCGCCGCGCAAAGCATCGGGATCGATGTCGCGAGCGGCGTAAGCGACCCGGCGTCTGAAGCTTCGATCTCTGCGCAGTATCCCGCGGTGACGCCGCCTTCCGGCTTCGCAATGGACGATAGCTCCCTTCGCGGCACCGAAGTGGATGGCGGCGTGTCCTTCGATGCGAACGGCGATGTCCTCCCCGATACGGCGCTGCGTCGCCTCTTCGATTGCTACCTCAGTCTTGTCGGCGAGCGTCATCCGGCGCAGATCAGGGAGTTGTTGAAAGATCATCTGCTGAGCCGCTATGGCCTGCAGCGTGCGCAATCGGTGCTGAGCTATTTCGATCGCTACGTCGGCTTTCTGCAGCGATTGGCCGAGTCGAAGATAGGCCAATCGATCGATCCGCACGACCGGCTTGCGAAAGTGTGGGCATTGCGCAGAGAGATGCTGGGCGATGAAATGGCGTCGGCATTTTTCAGCGAAGAAGAAGCGCTGGTGGCGTTCACGCTCGAACGCATGGCGATCGCTGCCGACAGCCGTCTGACGAAAGCGCAGAAATCGCAACGGCTGGCCGATCTGGATCGCAGCAGTGGTCATACGGCGAGAGCGGAGGCGGACATCGCATGCATCGTTGCGGATCAGGACAGTCGATTGGATCGAGCGAATGCGAGCGTAGACCGGCGTGCCGCAGAACGTGAAACCCTGTGGGGCAAGGAAGCGGCAGGGCGTCTGGCCCAGCTCGACGAACAGCGCGCCCAATGGGATGCCCGGATCGGACAATACCTGCTCGTGCGCTCCCGCATCGATGCCGATCGCAGTCTGTCCGCGGCCGCACGCGCGCAGGCGCTCGCTGCGCTGCGCGCAGAGCGGTTCGATGCGGCCGAGCAGCGCCGCATCGCATCGCTTGAAGCGATCGGGCAATCGAAGGCGGGCGGTTGAACCCGGCGCACGATGCAGCGCTTGATCGTGCTCGAGGCACCGGCAAAAAAGAACCCCCGGTCATGCCGGGGGTTCTGTCTTTCAGTGGAGTTGGAGCTTTCCGCTTACCACTTGTAGCCGATGCGCCCGTAGACGTACGCGCCGTTGAAGCCGTTCGGCGAACTCGCGCTGTAGGGCAGCTGGCCGTTGGTCGAGTTGGCGAACAGCACTTCATCGGGATAATCGTTCAGCACGTTGTCGGCGCCAAGCGTGAAATCCCAGTTGCCCAGCGCGTAGCTGCCGGACAGGTCCAGCGTCCACTGCGGGTCGAAGGTCTGGTCGCGCGACGTATTGGCCGGGTTGTTGCCGAACAGCACGGTGAACTCGCCGTAGCGGGTGGCGTTCGCGCCGAAGCGCCACGCACCGGCGTTGTAGGCGCCGCCGAACTGGAACTTGTCGCGCGGCGCGCCGACGGTCAGCCGGCCCACTTCCACGCGGCCGATGCGCACTGCGGTGGGATCGATCAATGTCAATGCCGCGGGGTTAGGGGCGATGCGTTCGACCGTGGTCTTGTTGTAGTTGTAGCCGGCGGTGAGATCGAGCTTGCCCTCGCCGATGTTCCAGCGGTAGGTGCCGATGATGTCCACGCCCTTGGTGCTGGTGTCGATGGCGTTGGTGAAATAGCGGCCGCCGCCGAGGTTGCCGGGGGTGCCCGGGTTCAGGACGGGATTGTTGAGGAAGTTGCGCACCAGGGCCGAGGTGAGGTTCTCCGACAGCATGATCCGGTCGTCGATATCGATGCGGTAGGCGTCGACGGTGACGTAGAGGTTTTCGACCGGCTGCAGCACCAGGCCGAGGCTGAGGTTCTTGGATTCCTCGGCCTTCAGCTGTTCGGCGCCGAGCGCGACCGCGGCCGAATCGTTGACGCGGAACGTGCGAATGTCGAACGGCGCGCCGCCGATGAAATTGGTGGCGGTGGAGCGGAAGAACTGCTGCTGCAGCGAGGGCGCGCGGAAGCCGGTCGAGACCGTACCGCGCAGCGCGACCCTGTCGGTGAAGTCGTAGCGCGCCGAGACCTTGCCCGAAGTGGTGTTGCCGAAGTCGCTGTATTGCTCGCCGCGCACCGAGAGGCCGAGGTTGAACTGGTCGGTGACATCGGCTTCGAGGTCGATATAAGCAGAATAGCTTTCGCGGTCGAAATCGCCGGCGTCGCCCGGCTGGAAGCCCGGGAACACCTGCGAGCCGGACGGCGTGGGCGTGGGCGTCGTTGAAGGCGGCACGGGCGGCAGCGTCGCGCCGCCGTTGACGTAGGACGCCAGCTCGCCCGCGGTCTGCTTGAAGCCTTCGCCGCGCCATTCCATGCCCCAGGCCACGTTCAACGGCGATACCAGCCAGCTCACGTCGAAGCCCCGGCTCACGTCGAGGTTCAGCACGTGCTGGGTGATTTCCAGCGCACCGGCGTCGAAATTCCGCTGCGAGGTCGGACCGATGCTGCGGTTGAGGCTGTTCTCGACGCCGAAGCTCAGATCGTTGTTGCCATAGTTGTAGCTGAGGTCGACATCCCAATCGAGCACGGTGAGGCCGCGAAGGCCGACCACGAACGCGCGGTCTTCGGCGATGTTGCGAATCTGCGGCAGGAAGCCGTTGGGATAGATGGCGGGAACGTTGCGCGCGTCCTGCGCAGTGCGGTAGAAGCCGTTCGACAGCGCGTCGCGGCGGCTGGCGTTGGCGAAGCCGTAGAAACTCAGCGCGTCGTCGACGAAGACCTCGGCATTGGCCGAGAACGCATACTGCTCCACTTCCGGATCGCCGTAGCGCTGCACGACCGCGCCCGGCGGCGGGGCGGTGCTCGGGCGCACGGTCGTGCCGGGGGTGAGCACGAAGGGACGCGCACGGTCGGTCTGATCCTGGTCGCGGGCTTCCGCGGCGAGATGCAGGTAGCCGTTTTCGCCGAGCTTGAAGCCGACATCGCCCGACAGTTGCACGGTCCTGCCGTCGCCGGCGCTGTACTGGCCGCCGGTCAGGGCGATGCTGCCGCCGGTACCGCTGCCCTTGAGCACGATGTTGACCACGCCGGCGATCGCGTCGGAGCCGTACTGCGCCGAAGCGCCGTCGCGCAGCACTTCGACGCGCTGGATCGCGGAAATCGGAATGGCGTTCAGATCCACCGGCGAGGCGCCGCGGCCCTGGCTGCCGTTGAGGTTGATCAGCGCGGTGGTGTGGCGGCGCTTGCCGTTGACCAGCACCAGCACCTGATCCGGGGCGAGGCCGCGCAGCTGCGCCGGACGCACCGCGTCGGTGCCGTCGGTGATGGCCGGGCGCGGGAAATTGAGCGAGGGCAGGGCGCGCGACAGCGCGGTCGCCAGTTCGGTGGTGCCGGTGGCTTCCAGCACCTGCGGGGTGATCACGTCGATCGGCGACGGCGACGAGGCGACGGTGCGGGTCGAGGTTCGGGTGCCGGTCACGACGACGGTTTCGAGGCTGCCGTCGGCTTCCTGAGTTTCGTCGGTGGATTGCGCGAAGGCGGGGCTGGCGGCCAGCGCGAGCAAGAGGCCGAGCGTCAGCGGGTGTCTTTCCATCATCTTAGGAACTCCTGAGGGTATAAAAAATCCTGACCGCGATGTAACACGCGTTCTGGAGGGGGTCAATCGCGTCATCGGCATTAAGAGATCGATTTTCGTGGATCGGGCGCCCCGGAACCGGGACGCAGAGCGTAAAATCGCGGCCCCGGCTGGTCTCCGCCGCGCCCCAGAGTCTTCTCCGCCCATGATTTCCTTTCGCAACTTCGCCCTCCGCCGGGGCGAACGCCTGCTGTTGTCCGATGTCGACATGGCCCTGCATGCCGGCTGGCGGGTGGGCGTGGTCGGCCGCAACGGCACCGGCAAGTCGTCCCTGTTCGCCGCCGTGCGCGGCGAGGTCGAAGCCGATCGCGGCGACCTGGACCTGCCCTCGCGCCTGCGCATCGCCAGCATCGCCAAGGAAATGCCCTCGCTGCCGGACCCGGCCGTCGACTTCGTGCTGTCCGGCGACGCCGTCGTGCACGAGGCCCTGCAGGCCGAGGCCAACGCCTTCGCCAACGAGGACTGGGAGGCGGTGGCCGAGGCCCACCACCGGCTGGAGGAAGTGGGCGGCTACGACGGCGCCGCGCGCGCAGGGAAGCTGCTGCACGGACTGGGATTTCCGGCCGAGATCCAGCAACGCCCGGTGGCCTCGTTCTCGGGCGGCTGGCGCGTGCGCCTGAACCTGGCGCGCGCGCTGATGACGCCGTCCGACGTGCTGCTGCTCGATGAGCCCACCAACCATCTCGACCTCGATGCGGTGCTGTGGCTGGAGCAATGGCTGCTGAAGTACCCGGGCACCCTGCTGCTGATCTCGCACGATCGCGAGTTCCTCGACAACGTCAACACCCACACCCTGCACCTGCACGGCGGCAAGGCCAAGCTGTACACCGGCAACTACACCGCTTTCGAGCGCCAGCGCTCCGAGCAGTTGCGCCTCCAGCAGATCACCCACGAGAAGGCCCAGGCCGAACGCGCCCACCTGCAGAGCTTCATCGACCGATTCAGCGCCAGCGCCGCCAAGGCCAAGCAGGCGCAGTCGCGGGTCAAGCGGCTGGCGAAGATGGCCAATACCGAGGCGGTGCGCGCCGAGCGCGAAGTCCGCATCGATTTCCCGGTGCCGCTGCGGCTGCCGCATGCGTTGCTGCGCCTGAACCATGCCGACTGCGGCTACGGCGCCACGACCATCCTCCACAATGCCAACTTCGGTCTGGAGGCGGGCGACCGCATCGGCCTGCTCGGCCCCAACGGCGCCGGCAAGTCGACCCTGGTCAAGACGCTGGTAGGCGAGTTGCCGTTGCTCACCGGCGAGCGCTACGCCCATCCGGACCTGCGCATCGGCTATTTCGCCCAGCACACCGTCGAAGCGCTGGTGGCCGGCACCTCGCCGATCGACCATCTGCGTGAACTCTCGCCGGAGGCGTCGCTGCAGGATTTCCGCAATTTCCTCGGCAAGTGGAGTTTCCCCGGCGACCGTGCGTTCGAATCGATCGACGGCTTCTCCGGCGGCGAGCGCGCGCGTCTGGCGCTGTCGCTGATCGCCTGGCGCCAGCCGAACGTCTTGCTGCTAGACGAACCCACCAACCACCTCGACCTTGAAATGCGCGAAGCTCTTGCCGAGGCGCTGAGCGACTTTCCCGGCGCGATCGTGATGGTCTCGCACGACCGTCACCTGATCGGTCTGGTCAGCGATACCTTCTGGCGCGTGGCGGAAGGCGTGGTCACGCCGTTCGACGGCGATCTGGACGAATACTCGGCGTGGCTGCGCACGCGCGCCAGCGGCGACCCGAAAAAAGCGTCCGCGAAACCCGTCGAAGCGCCGGCTGCGCCGCCGCCCCCGGTGGCCGTACCCGCGAAGAAAGGTCCGAAGATCAATCCGCACAAGCTTGCGAAGGCCGAGGCGCGCGTCGGCGAAATCGAAGCGCGGCTCGCGCAGATCGAAGCCGAACTGGCCGCGCCCGAGGTCTATGCCGACGGCGGCAAGCGCGCCACCGACCTCGGTCGCGAACAGCAGACGCTGCGCGTGCAGCTGGAAGCGGCGGAAGCGGAGTTGCTGGCGCTGTACGACGGCGCGTAAGGCCGCCGCTATCGATGCCCTATGATCAATACGTGGAACCAATTTCGCACGGCTAAATTTGTCCGGAATACTGGCCGCAGTCAAAATTTCTGAGGCGTTGGGGCCAGGCAAGGCGAGGTTCATCCGCCCATTTTCGTTTTGATGCTTCGCTCGGCCCGGCTGCGCCGGGCGCCGCACCTAGACCAGCGCGGTGATCATTTTCGGCTGAGTCGAATGACAGGGAGGTTTTTCGGATATGCGCAAGTCGATCGTGTTCCTGGTGTGTGCGGCGTCGATGGCGGCCGCGTTTGCAGCGTCCTGGTTACAGCTCGCGAAATATCGCCACGGCGATGCGCACAGGGCGCCGATGTCCGAGCGGCCCGGTACGGGCGCCAGGGTGAGAATGCCGATCGGCAATCCCGTTCCTCGCGCGCCCGCTGAAGGTGCTGTCGAATCACCCGGTTCGCTGCCGAAATTGCCGCCGGTGTCGATACGCATCGCGGGGGATATCGAGACGGCCGGCACCGGCACGCCCACCGTGATCGTCCGCTTCGGCGATCAGCAGATCCCGGCGATCGTGAACGGCAACACCTTCACCGCCGACCTGACCCGGCTCAATGCCGCGAGCATCGTCAGCATCGAGATCAGCAAGCCGAACCTGCAATACCGCGCACTGTTGGGCAGCGCGCAACTGCTCAAGCGCCAAGCCGGCGCAAATGGCCTGCTCGACATCTCCGAGAATCCGTCGCTGCGGGTCTCGCCGATCAGCACCGCGATCCATTTTTTCGTGAGCCGTGAACTCGGTGGGCGGCTGCCGACGTCCGACGATGAGATGGATAAAGCCCTGCGCGCGCTGACGCCCGTCGACCTCGCGCTCGCCGCGAACCTGCAGCGCGTAATCGTGGAGGCCCAGCGCCAGCTACCGCCCGGTTTCGCCAGTGCGACCGAACTGTTGGCGGATCGCGAGGCGTATCGCCAGTTCCTGATTCTCTATCCCGAAATCAGAAGCGGTGCGGATGCCAATCTGCGCATCCTTCCGGCAGGTACTTTCGCGGCAAACGATCTGGACAGGAATTGGCTGCTAACCACGCGCATCGCGCGCGACGGTGCGCCGTTCGTGCAGCCGACGGTGCAACTGATGCTGCGCCAGCCCGGCGGTTTTGCAGTGTCCGCGAGCCAGAGTCGCAGCGATCCGGATTTCGGTGCCGAACTGCTGGCCGACGGCGATCTGCGTATCACGCCGGAAGGGCAGCCGTACTTCGATACGCTGGTTTCCGCCAATCAGATCGATCCGTTCAATCCTTCCAGGTCGATCATCAGGCGCGCCACTATCCAGCAAGAGACCTATCGTCGGCTGTTCGTGGGCAAGCGGCAGCAGCTCTGGCTGCAGATCCGCGAAGAATCGAGAAACTATCCGCAGTATCCCGCTCAGCCGACTGTTGCCGCCACCACCAGCGTGATGTTGAACGCCTCGGTTCTCGAGGATACGGTGGCGCCTGTCGCCGCAGGCGATGTGCTCGGCCAGCGCGCGATTCCGTATTTCTGCCTGCAGCCCTCGCAGGTGAACGGCGAGCCCGCGGTGCTGCAGAACTGCGAGTTCGCGCTGCACACCTTGGGTGCCAACGGCTTCGGCCAGGCGGATGGCATTGGTGCCAAGGTCGACAGCGCCCTCGTTCCCGCTTCGGCCTCCGGCAGCGTCGGGGTGCAATGGCGCATCGACACCGGCACGCTGCGGATAGACGGTCCGAACTATGCCGCGAAATTCTGGCGGCTGGGGCTGTCCGATGGCGTCGCCGATGCGATGGTGTTCCAGGTGACGACGCAGAGCGGAGGCGAGCCCCAGGTGCTCGCAGGGCACACGATCGTCCTCAACGGCAATCTGCCGGCGTTCTTCGGTCCGAC
>JAYUUH010000570.1:0-7773 GCA_043754745.1 Lysobacter sp. | reverse complement strand
ATTGAGCTGCTTGCCAATCGCTGCCCTGCGCTGGATTGCCGGATTGCTCATGTTGCCTCTGTCCCTGCTGTCGCTGGAGTATCTGCGCCTGCCAGGGCTGCGTTTCGACAGCGAGCCAGTGCCGTCGATGCTGATGCGATTGGGCTCCGACAGCGACCAGGTCGCCAACGCCGCGGTCGACGCCGCCAAGGTCATGCTGCAGCAGTCGCTGCAGATCATCGGCGCGCTGATCGTGATGCTGTGGACCAGCTGGCAGGTGACGATCGCGATCCTGGTGATGGCACCGCCGCTGGCGCTGCTGATGAACAATGTCGGCAAGCGCTACCGGCGCTTCAGCCATCGCGTGCAGGAAAGCGGCGGCCGCTTGATGCAGGCGGCCGACCAGACCCTGAACAATCAGCAGGAAGTGAAGATCTACGGCGCGCAGCAAGCCGAATTGGCGCGTTACGGCGCTCTCGCCGACGAAAACCTGCGGCTGGCGATGAAGGTCGAATCCACCCGCAGCATTTCCTCGGCGGTGGTGCAGTTGATGGGCGCGGTGGGCCTTGCGCTGCTGTTGTTCTTCGCCGGCCGCGAAGCGGCGGCGGGGCGGCTCAGCGCCGGCGGTTTCGTCACCTTGATGATGTCGATGATGGCGATGATTCCGGCGTTGAAGCAGTTGACCAATGTCCAGAACATGCTGCAGAAGGGGATCGCATCGGCCGAGCGCCTGTTCGCTGTGCTGGATGCGGATGAGGAGCGCGACGCCGGCGCGCGCGAACTGGGGCGCGCGCGTGGTGAGCTCGAGTTCCGTGATATCGGTGCGCGTTACCCGGGCCAGGGCGAACCGGCGCTGGCCGGTATCCGTTTCGTCGCGAAACCGGGCACGGTCACCGCCATCGTCGGCCGCTCCGGCAGCGGCAAATCCACACTGATCAAGCTGATTCCTCGTTTTTACGAACCGGCGTCGGGAGACATCCTGCTCGACGGCCATCCGCTCACCGATTACCGCCTCGCCGACCTGCGCCGGCAGATCGCGCTGGTCGGGCAGCAGGTGATGTTGTTCGACGGCAGTGTCGCCGCGAACGTGGCCTATGGCGAGCTCGCCGACGTGCCGGACGAGGGCGTGCGCCATGCGCTGGATGCCGCCAACGCCAGCGAATTCGTCGACAAGCTGTCCGAAGGCGCCGGAACCGGCATCGGCAGCAAGGGCGGGCGGCTGTCCGGCGGGCAGCGGCAGCGCCTGGCGATCGCGCGCGCGATCCTCAAGGATGCGCCGATCCTGATCCTCGACGAAGCCACCGCCGCGCTCGATACCGAATCCGAGCGGCTGGTGCAGGACGCGCTGAACCGGCTGATGCCGGATCGCACCACGCTGGTCATCGCGCACCGGCTGTCGACCATCGAACACGCCGATCAGGTGCTGGTGCTGGACCAGGGCCGGCTGGTGGAGCAAGGCACGCATGCCGAACTGCTGGCGCAGGGCGGGCTGTACGCGCATCTGCACCGCATGCAGTTCCGCGAGCCGGGCAGCGCAGACGCGCCTGCATGAGCGGCGCACGGCGGCAGCCGCCGACGTACTGGTTCGACGGCAGCGCGCCGCCGTGGCCCGCGCGCTTGCTCTCGGGCGTGTACGGGGGCGTGGTCGCCGCGCGTACGGCGCTGTATCGCAAAGGCGTGCTCCGTAGCCGGCATCCGGGCAAACCGGTGCTGGTGGTCGGCAACCTGATCGCTGGCGGCAGCGGCAAGACCCCGCTGACCATCGCCATCGTCGAACGCCTGCGCGCCGGGGGTTGGAACCCTGGCGTGGCCAGCCGCGGCTATGGCCGCGCGAGCGCCGATGTCGCCCGCTGGGTCGACGCCGGTACCGATACCGCGCTCGGCGGCGATGAGCCGGTGCTGATCGCGCGCCGCACCGGCGCCCCGGTGCGGGTGGATCGCGATCGCGTGGCCGCGGCGCAGGCCTTGATCGACGCGGGCTGCGACATCGTGGTCTGCGACGACGGCCTGCAGCATTACCGGCTGGCGCGCGATATCGAGATCGAAGTGATCGACGGCCGCCGTCGCTACGGCAACCGCCTTGCGTTGCCGGCCGGGCCGATGCGCGAGCCGCCGGAACGCGGCGATCGCTGCGATTTCCGGGTCGTGAATCTGGGCGGCGACGAACAGCAGGAGGCCGGCTTCGGCGAATGGTCCATGCATCTGCGCGCACAGGACGCCGTGCCGCTGCACGGCCATCGCGGCGCGCCGCTGTCCGCATTCGCGGGCCAGCGCGTGCATGCCGTGGCTGGCATCGGCGACCCCGAGCGTTTCTTCGCGATGCTGCGCGGCCTGGATATCGCGGTCGTGCCCCACGCCTTTCCCGATCACCACCGCTACCGTGCCGAAGATCTGCGGTTCGGCAGCGATCTGCCGGTGTTGATGACCGAAAAAGACGCGGTGAAGTGCGCCGGGTTCGACGGCGGACGCTGCTACAGCGTGCCGATCCGCGCGGAATTGCCGGAGGCGTTCTGGGTGGCGTTGCTGGATCGGTTGAAGCGGACGTTCGAGTCATGACTTGCGTTCTGTCGTCCCGGGCGTAGCGAGGGACCCGCTGTTCTTCATCGAGTTCTTCATCGAGGCGACAAAGCAGGTCCCTCACCCGATGAAGCCGGGGTTCGGGATGACAGAATCATTCCTGCCTACGCACCGCTTATCACTCGGCCCCCGGCTATCATTCTCTCCATGCCCGCCATCTCCGATTTCGTCGTCGCCATTCCCGCCCGTTACGCCGCGTCCCGGCTGCCCGGTAAACCGCTGCGCCCGCTGGGCGGCGAGCCGCTGGTGCTGCACGTCGCCCGGCGCGCTTTGGCGGCCGGCGCGCGCGAGGTCTGGGTCGCCACCGACGACGCCCGCATCGCCGATGCCCTGGCCGCCAGCGGCGTGCGGATCGCAATGACGTCGGCCGATCACCTCTCCGGCACCGACCGTCTCGCCGAATGCGCTGCGCTCGCCGGCTGGAGCGACGACACCGTGGTGGTCAATCTGCAGGGCGATGAACCGTTCGCGCCGGCCGCCGGGATCCGCGCCGTGGCCAAGACGCTGGTGGCCTCGGGCGCGCCCATGAGCACGCTGGCGACCAGGATCGACGATGTCGCCGCGCTGTTGGACCCGAATACGGTGAAGCTGGTCCGCGCCGGCAACGGCGACGCCCTCTATTTCAGCCGCGCGCCGATTCCGTGGCCGCGCGACGCCTTCGCTCGCACGCGCGAGGCGTTGCCGTCCGGTGGGCCGTGGCTGCGCCATATCGGCATCTACGGCTATCGCGCCGGCTTCCTGAAGCAGTTCGCGGCGCTGCCGCCGTCGCCGCTGGAGGGGATCGAATCGCTGGAACAATTGCGCGCGCTGGAAGCCGGGCATCGGATCGCGGTGGCGATCACCCCCGCCGCGTTCCCGCCCGGCATCGACACCCCGGAAGACCTCGAACGTGCCGAGCGCCACTTCGCGGCGATGGGCGGAAGCTGAGCGATGCATCTGCTGATGGTCTGCCTGGGCAATATCTGCCGGTCTCCGCTGGCCGAAGGCGCGGCTCGCGCGCATCTGGACCGCAACCGTCTGGATTGGGTGGAGGTCGATTCGGCCGGCACCGGCGGTTGGCATGCCGGCGAGCCGCCGGATCGCCGCAGCATCGCGGTCGCGGCCGATTTCGGGGTCGATATCCGCGGCCAGCGCGCCCGCAAGCTGCGCGCCGCCGACTACGAGCGCTTCGATTGGCTGCTCTGCGCCGACCGCAGCGTCCTGCGCGATGTGCGGGCGATGGCGCCGTCCGGGTCGCCGGCGCAGAGCGCATTGCTGCTGGAATGGGCGGGATGGGGCGAGGACAGCGAAGTACCGGACCCCTACACGGGGACCGCGGAAGACTTCCGCCGGGTCTGGACGATGGTGGACGGCGCGGCCGCGGGTATCGTGGCCCGGCTCTCATTGGCGCGATCGAGCGCATGAACACCGCGGGCCGCGCCACCCCAGGCGATAAAATGCAATGTTGACGCTCGGACCCAGACTAGGGATGCTGCTCCACTGATGGATATGTCTTCCGCCCCCGAATTTCCCGACAGCCTCGAATGGCTGAATCTGGCCAAGCCGCTGCGGATGGCGCAACTGCGCGGCCGGATCACCGCGCTCGCCTTCGTCAACGCCGGCTCGGCCTGGTGCCAGCAGCGGCTGGCCGATCTCGCGACGCTGCGCAGGCGCCACGGCGAACATCTGCACGTCGTCGCCATCCATGTGCCGCGCTTCGACCACGAACGCGATGCGCGCCGGGTCTTCAAGCGCCTGCACCGGTCCGCGATGGATTTCCCGATGGCGCAGGACGCCGATTGGGCGCTGTGGCAGCACTACGGCATTGACGCCTGGCCGACCGTGATCTTCATCGACGGCCACGGGCGGGTGCGCGAACGCCTCGTCGGCGATACTCCTGTGCGCGACCTCGATACGTTGTTCAACAGGCTGCGCGCGGAAGGGGTGTCGCAATCGCTGAACGACGAACCGGTCGAACTGCGCCGCCACCGCGAGCCCGATCTGCCGTTGCGGTTCCCGATGGGCATCGCCGCTAATCAGCAGCACCTCTATGTGGTGGATTCCGGCCATCACCGCGTGCTGGAGTGCGACTTCAACGGCCGGATCCGCCGCCAGTTCGGCAGCGGCGGCCCGGGCTTCATCGATGGCCCGATGGAGCTGGCGGCGTTCCAGAATCCGCAGGGCCTGTGCCTGCAGCGCGATGCGCTGTACGTTGCCGACACCGGCAACCATGCCGTGCGCCGGATCAAGTTGGGCAACGGCGATGTCGATACGCTTTGCGGCGCTGGGCGTCCCGGCGCTCCGATCGAAGGCGTGGTCCATGATCCGCGCTCGATCGCACTGGACCAGCCGCGGGCGGTCGCGGTCTCGCCCTCCAACCTTATCTGCATCGCCACCGCCGGCGACAACAAGATCTGGGCCTATGATCTCGGCGACCGCTCGCTGAAGCTGCTTGCGGGTTCCGGCGCGCTGGATATCGTCGATGGCGAAGGCGCCGCGGCCGCGTTCGCCGGCCCGAGTTCGCTGTCCATCGTCCAGCAGATCCTGTATGTCTGCGACGAGGCCGGTTCGGCGGTGCGCAGCATCAATCTGCGCACGCGCCAGGTCACGACCCTGGTCGGGCACAGCGCCTGGCGGTTCGGCAATCTCGACGGTTCGCGCAGCGACGCATTGCTGCAGCAGCCGCAGGCGATCGCCTTGGACGGCGCTTCGCCGGTCCTTTGGATCGCCGACAGCGGCAACGACCAGTTGCGTACCCTGCGCCTGGGCGGCGGCGAATTGACCACGGTCAAGCTGCCGCAGCGCCTGCATCTTCCTGGTGGTCTGGCGGTGGTGGCCGGCGCGGTGTGGATCGCCGACACCGACGCCCATGCGGTCCTGCGTTTCGATACCGCCGACGGCAGCCTGCGCCAGGTTCCGATCGGCGAATGACCAGCCGGATCGTCGCGACGGCCGACGACGCGTTCGACGGCCGCGCTTACGCCCGTGATCTAACCACCGCGCCCGGCGTCTACCGGATGTACGCCGCCGACGGCACCTTGCTTTACGTGGGCAAGGCCGGGGCGCTCAAGAAACGCGTCGCCAGCTATTTCACCAAAGCGCTGCCCGCGCGCACCGCGGCGATGGTCGCGCAGATCGCGCGCATGGATGTCACCGTCACCCGCACGTCGGCGGAAGCGCTGCTGCTGGAAAACCAGCTGATCAAGTCGTTGCTGCCGCGCTACAACGTGCTGCTGCGCGACGACAAAAGTTATCCCTATCTGGTGCTGACCCGCGAATCCTGGCCGCGGATCGCGTTCCACCGCGGCGCTCGTTCGCTGCCCGGACGCTATTTCGGCCCGTATCCCAGCGTGCTGGCGGTACGCGACACCCTGAATCTGATGCAGAAGATCTTCCGCCTGCGCAGCTGCGAGGACAGCGTGTTCCGCAACCGTTCGCGGCCATGCCTGCAGTACCAGATCGGCCGCTGCAGCGGACCCTGCGTCGGTCTGGTGCCGGCCCGCGACTATGCCGACAGCGTGCGCCAGGCGACCATGTTCCTGGACGGACGCAGCGACGACCTGACCGCTGAACTCAGCGCCGCGATGGAAGACGCGAGCGTCCGTCTCGATTTCGAGAACGCCGCGCGCCTGCGCGACCTCATCGCCTCGATCCGCAAGCTGCAGTCGCGGCAGTACGTGGACGGCAATGCCGCCGATCTCGACGTACTCGCCTGTGCGATGCGCGGCGCCCAAGCCTGTGTGATGCTGCTGATGTTCCGCGACGGCCGCAATCTCGGGACCAGAAGCTTTTTTCCTAAAACCAATGGCGAAGAAAGCGCCGAGGAAGTGCTAGGTGCATTCGTCTCGCAGTACTACGCCGAACACGGCCCGCCGCGGGAAATCGTGCTCGATCGCGATATTCCCGAGCGCGAATTGCTCGAAGAAGCGCTGGCGGTCTCGGCCGGCCGCAAGGTCCAGATCAAGACCAGCGTGCGCAGCGAACGCGCCGGCTATCTCGATCTGGTGCGCCGCAATGCCGAAGTGGCCCTGGCCGCCGAGATCGGCAGCAACGCCGCGCAGCGCGCCCGCGCGGAGGCGCTGCGCGACATGCTCGGGCTGGACGAGGTGCCGCAGCGGATCGAGTGCTTCGACATCAGCCACACCATGGGCGAGGCGACGGTGGCGTCCTGTGTGGTGTTCGACGCGGAGGGTCCGGTGCGCGGCCAGTACCGCCGCTACAACATCGAAGGCATCGCCGGCGGAGACGACTATGCCGCGATGCGCCAGGCGCTGGAGCGCAGGTTCCGGCGGGCGCTCGAAGCGGGCGGAGACGCCGCGCAAGACAACGTCGTGGCATCAGGGGAAGCCGCCAGTATGGGCGCAACGGCTGCCGGAGCGGCCCGGCCCCCGATCGTGCTTCCGGATCTGCTGCTGATCGACGGCGGGGCCGGGCAGGTGGCCCAGGCCAACGCGGTGCTGGCGGATCTGGGCGTGGTCGATGTCCACGTGGTCGGGGTGGCCAAGGGCGAGGCCCGACGCCCGGGCGACGAGACCCTGCTGCTGCCCGGCGTCGCTGGAAACCCGGGCCGCGAACTGCATCCCGGGGCCGGCTCGCTGGGGCTGCAGCTGATCCAGCAGGTTCGCGACGAAGCGCACAGGTTCGCGATCACCGGCCACCGCGGACGCCGCCAGAAAGCGCGGAATGTGAGCCGTCTCGAAGATATTGCGGGTATCGGGCCGCGCCGACGCGCTAATCTGTTGCGGCATTTCGGAGGGTTGGGCGGCCTGAAGGCGGCGGGGATCGAGGAGATCGCCCGGGTCGAGGGCATCAACGCCGCGCTGGCCGAGCGGATCTACGCCACCCTCCACGGTCTGGAATCACAAGGAAAGCCATGAAGTTGACGGTACCGACCATGCTGACGCTCGCGAGGATCGTGATGATCCCGGTGCTGGTGCTGGTCTTCTATCTGCCCTATGGCTGGAGCAATTTCGCTTCCGCAGCGGTGTTCGCATTCGCGGCGCTGACCGATTGGCTCGACGGCTGGATCGCGCGCCGCTACGCGCTGCATTCGGCCTTCGGTGCTTTTCTCGACCCGGTCGCCGACAAACTAATGGTCGCGGTCGCGCTGTTCCTGATCGTCCAGGGTCATCCGACGCCGTGGATGGCGTTCTGGGCGGCGGTGATCGTTGGTCGCGAAATCGCGGTATCGGCGCTACGCGAATGGATGGCGGAAATCGGCCAGCGCGCGACCGTCAA
>JAYUUH010000569.1:0-7775 GCA_043754745.1 Lysobacter sp. | reverse complement strand
GCATTGGCGCACGATGCGCGGACACGACAAAGGCCGCCATGCAGCGGCCTTTGTGGAATGCATACGCTACGCGGCGCGAACGTAGGGCGCGTCGAAAGCGGACCGGTTCGCGCTGACGCGCTGATTATTTGCCGTAGCGCTTGCGGAACTTGTCGACGCGACCGCTGGTGTCGATGAGCTTGTGGTGACCCGTGTAGAACGGGTGCGACGCGGACGAGATATCGACCTTGATCAGCGGATATTCGTTGCCGTCTTCCCACTTCACCGTTTCCTTGCTGCCAAGGGTCGAGCGGGTAAGGATCTTGAACTCGGAGGTCACGTCCTGGAACACGACCTGACGGTATTCGGGATGGATGTCGGCCTTCATGGCGGCACCAGAGTTGAGCGGAAAGCCCGGCATTATAGCGGCCTCCCCCGCCACGACTCAAGCCTTGAATCGTCTCGACCGCAGCCTGACCGGCCGAGGGCCTCAGCCGGCGCCCAACGCCTTGCGAATCAAGGCCTCGAAGGCCGCCTGGTCGTAGCTCATCAGGAGCTCTGCGTTGTCCGGGCGCCCGCTGCGGCGGTTCCAGTCCACCACGGTCGCGCCCCGGGTCTCGATCCCGGTCAACTCCACCCGCAACGGCCTCACCGCCCGTTCGCGTACATACTCCGGCGCCACCAGCAGGGCCATGGCCAGCGCGTCCGCTGCGTGCCAGCGCTCCCCGCGCAGGCCCGCGGACCACTCTCGGGTCCTGCGCGAGATCGCCTCGTAGAATTTCGCGCGGGGATGTTCGGCCTGGAGCCAGCGCTCGACTTCGGTATGTAGGAAGCCATGACGGATCACCGCCTCCCAATCCGCCACTTCCACCACTTTGCCGGCACCGGCGAAGGCATCGAAGACCAGATGCGCGGCTTCGGGGTCGAAACCGATATTGAATTCGGCCATCGGGGTGGTATTGCCCTGCCCCGTGACCGCGCCGCCCATCACCAGCATCCGACCGACGCGCTGCGGCAGGCTCGGATCGAGCTTGAGCGTCACCGCGAGATTGGTCAGCGGCCCGAGCATGCACACCACCAGCGAGCCGGCATGCGCGTGCGAGAGGCGGATCATCGCCAGCGCCGCATGTTCGGCCTCAGCCTGTTTGACGGCAGGCGGATAATCGATATCGCCGAAACCATCGCGGCCGTGGACATAAGAAGCATCGGGCGCGGGATGCAGCAGCGGCGCATCGCAGCCGGCGAAGACCGGCACATCCACGCCGGCCACTTCGCACAGCTTCAGCGCGTTGGCGACGGTGTGTCGCAGGCCGACGTTGCCAGCGGCGATGGTCAGCGCGACCACCTCGTGATGCGGCGAATCGAAGGCCATCAGCAGGGCGAGCGCGTCGTCCACGCCCGGGTCGGTATCGATCAGCAGGGGGAGTTTGTTAGTCATCGACGGATTATGCCGGCTGCCGCGGCGGGGCGCGATGCCGTTTCAATGCCTTGCGGCCTTCCAAGCGTAGGCTCTCACGGCTCGGCAGCGCGGTGCACTTCCTAGCGTTGACGCAGCGACGATCTTCGCCGCTCAACCGCACGGACTCGGTCTTGCGTATGTCGTCCATCGCTTTGCTCGGGTGACGCATGATGTGGAATGTGTCGAATACGAGCTGCGCCTGCATTGCGTACGCTGGGGCGCATTGCAGAACGGCTTTCACATGCCCGTCACGCGACCTCGATCTTCGAGGAGGTTCTTTCCCGATGGTTTCGTAGAACTGGATCAGGTCCGCTTCTTGGCGACCCTCGCCACCGAACCAGGGCCCCACGCCCCGCCTCATATCGCCCGCCAAGACCCGGTATGTCTGCCCTTTGCGGATCGGCCCTCCACGGTGGACATGTCCGCAGATGCCGCAAGTCTTTTGAGCGCCGTACCCGTGCCACCACCTGTGCCTGCGGGTCATGAGGCATACGCCGACATGGAATAACGTACGGAAAACGGGGAAGCCGTAGGCAGCGATGGGCCGGGCTTGGACATGGACAGGTGGCGGCATCGGATCGTGATGCGCAAAAAACACCGACATAAACGGGCAACCGACTGATCGGAAAGGTAATTCCAGGAAAAAAAAAGCCGACCCCATCCAGCTGCCTTTCAGCAAAACCCAGCGCGATCATGCGAGACGAAACAAGAGATCATTCTGCTAATTTCAGTCAAAAGCGCTCTTCATTCGGCTAAACGATTGAAGTACCCTATCGATCACAGCTGAAAAGGCGGTCTGGCGCATATAAAACCCGAATCAGCCCGACTCCAAGCCGAACGCGGTTGATCGCGGTCGATCGCGCCAATCATCGCGTCGACAAGAACACTCAGGCGCGTCATGAGTATAAGGACATGTCACCGATATATTCGCTGCCTACTCAGTCGCTTGGCGCAATGTCGCTCTCTGTCCTGCGCGGCGCGGTGCCGTGCGCCCAAGTCTTGTCACATCAACGGAATGGAACGCTATGAATGCACTGCCGACCTGCGCGCTGACTTCCTTGAGCGAGATCGAAGACGATCCGGTATTCGCGTCCCGGATCGACACCTTGATCCGGCTTTCCAGGGAGCAGCACACTAATACGTTCTCGAACATCGAATGGCCCGAGCACATTCCCGACGACGAATGGTGGCTGCCTCCCGAACTGCTGACGGTATATGGCACCGCTTATGCCGACGCGTTATCGGAGAGCCAATTGAAGCGGCTCTCAAAATGGGAATGCATCAATGCTTTCAGTTTGAACGTGGAAGGCGAGCGCGAGCTGGTGAGCGCACTGGCGGCGCAGCTTTATGTTCCGGAGGTTCCGGAGCTGGAAACCTACATCCACCACTTCATAGATGAAGAAAACAAGCACATGTGGTTCTTCGGAGAGTTCTGTCGGCGCTATGGCGGCAAGATCTATTCCAGCAAGAAAGTCGGCATCGCCGAAGAACGCTTTTCAAAAGACATGGAGTATTTTCTCCTCTTCGCAAGAATCCTCATCTTCGAGGAGATCGGCGGCTACTACAATGTCGCTGCCGGCGGGGATGAGCGCATTTCGCCTTTCGTCCGGTTGATCCACCGGATCCATCATGCCGATGAATCGCGCCACATCACCTTCGGCAGGTCGCTGCTCGCCCGGATCAAAGACATTGCGTTCTCCGGGTCCAGCGCGAGCGAACGCGAAGCTGCGCTGCGCCACCTCCAGCGCTATGTGCAAATTTCGATCGAAGCGCTGTATCAGCCCGCCATGTACCGCGACACCGGCCTGCAAGGGGGTGTCGCCATGCGCCGCGCGCTGCTTGACCACCCATTCCGTCGCGAGCATCACATCACGGCTCTGCTCAAACGTCCGCTGAAATTCATGGACGACATCGGCGTTCCACTGCAGGCAAACTCCATATGAATACCGCTATTTCAGGTTTGGATACGCTTCGCGACTGGCTGCTGGAAAAAAATCCGGATCTTGACGCCATTGACGACGATCTGGATCTGTTCGAAAACAAACTGCTCGATTCGATCAACTTCGTCGAATTCATTCTGATCATCGAAGAGCTGATCGACCGCGAAATTCCGGTGTCCAGTGATCTGGTTGCCAACACGTCCACGCTCCGGCTGGTTTCCAAGCATTACCTGTCTTCGCGGCAACCCGTTTGAATACCCGCCACCATGATCGCCGGCCAACCTGACCGGCACCATCAGCGAAAGGAATCAACACCGTGCAATATATTCAAACGCGCGACGCGCAGTATCCGATCCCCGCCGGCACGCATGAAAAACATATTTTCCTGACCGGCGCCACAGGGTTTCTGGGCGGACACTTCCTGCTGCAACGCATCGCATGGCCAGGTCGCGTTTTCGCTTTGGTCCGGGGCGACTCCGAAAAAAGTGCGCGCGAACGACTCTACGCGCACCTCGCCGAGTGCGCGGCATCCTACGGGACGCCATTGCCGGCGGCTCTGCTCGATGCGCGCTTGACCGTCCTGGTGGGCGACATCACCCTGCCGCTCTGCGGGGTAAGCGCAACCTGGATCGAGACCCTGCGCGAGTCGAACATCCGCGAGTTCTGGCATTGCGCCGCGAGCTTGAAGTTCGAGGACAGGTACCGTAAAGAAATTTTCAGCCAGAACATCGATGGCGCTGAAAACATGCTCAACCTGTTTCGCGCGGCATGCGCTGGAGACACGTCGACAGAAGACATTGCGGCAAAACCCGCCACACGGGAATTCGTCCATATTTCGACCGCGTACAGCGCGGGCACCGCTCAGGGGAAAATCGAGGAAAAGCTGCACGACCTCCAGCGGCAATACAACAATGTTTACGAGGAAAGCAAAAACCGCGCCGAAAATCTGGTCGTTGCGTTCTGCGAAAAGCATCGACTCAGCTATCGAATATTGAGGCCGACCATTGTCATGGGTCCGCGCGCGAGCCACCATAGCGGCACGACCCGTTTCGGGGTCTATGGTCTGGCCAAGGAAGTCCATCGACTGCGCGACACTTTGAGCAAGCTGAAACATCCGCTGGAACTGGTCGGCCATCCCGATGCGACCGCCAATCTCACACCAGTCGATGAATGCGTCCACGACATGCTGGCATTGTCCGCACAAGGATTCGGCGAACAGCGTTTTTTCCATCTCAGCAACCCTGAAGGGGTGAGTCTCCCTAAACTGATCGCAATGATCGACAGCAAGACCGGGGCAAACCGTCTCGCATTCGTATCGAAGCGGACGCTCGAAATCGGGCCGCTCCAGAGACTGTTCGACAAACGCACCAAATTCTATGCGGGCTATTACAACGCCGAAAAGCATTTCGCACGCAAGGCGCCGCCTCAGAACCAGCTCAACTGGAATGATGTCGACCTCTATCTATCGGCATTCATGCAGGAACTGAAGCAGGAAGAGGCCGGCGGCATCGGCTTCAGATTGCAGAACGTGACAAGCCGCGATGGCCTGACCCTGAAGGTCTTCAGCTGCGGTAACCCCGCTCTCCCCTCGCTGGTATTGGCCAACGCTTACGGTATGCCCGCGGAATTCATGTGGCCGCTGGCGCAGCGGCTGAAAGAGGATTTCCATATCGTGACCTGGGAATGCCGCTGGGTTCCGACCGCTTCGCATCCGTTCGACGGACGCGACTGCAGCTCGCTGATTCATGCCCATGACGTGATCGATATCGCAAAAGCACTCGGCGTCGAATCGTTCAGCATGGCCGGATGGAGCAGTGGTGCGCAGGTGACGCTGCGCGCAATGGCCGCGTTTCCGGAACGCATCGATGCAGGCATCGTGCTGAATCCCGGGGTGTCGATCGCACCGTCCGAAAGTGTGCGCGTGACCCGCTTCGAAACCGGCATCCGTTCGCTGTTCCAGAAAATCGCGGGAAACTATCGCATGGCGGAAAAGTATTGCGAATTGATCTATGGCGCGGCGGGCGGCGATGCGAACGACAACAGGATGCTCAACAACATCCTGACCAGCACAGACCCGTATCTGCTGTACATGACCGGCATGCCGTTCAGAACGCCGGACTCGCTGTATCGATATGCGAACATGATGCATACGCTTTTTTCCGAGCGACCGGATGCCTGGACGCACGACGTCACTCAGCCGGTGCTGGTCTATGTGGGCGAACAGGATGTCGTCACCCATCCCGATATCGGTCGCGCGCTGTGCAACGGCCTGCGCAACGGGCAACTGCAACTGGACGCCGACGGCGACCACTTCAGTCATTATTACGACACGCGCATCTCGGATCTCATCCGCAACTTTGTTGGACAACATCAGCTGCAGGCTGCGTGATGGCGGAGCACCGCAATGCCGCTGACGATTTCATGCGTTCGGCCGGGCGCTTCCCCGAGCGGCCGGCGCTTTGGTTGGACGGGCGCACGTATCGCTACCGGGAGCTGCGCGAACACGTCGTCAGATTGGCGGATGCCCTGAGCAAAATGGAAGGTGCACTCTGCGCCACACTGGGCGAGCGCAGTCTCACCGCGTATTGCGCGCCTCTTGCGTGCATGTTGGCGGGCAAGATTCATGTCCCGCTCGGCGCCGGTTTTCCCGCTGCGCGGACAGCGAACATTCTGTCGAAAACAGCGCCGTCGGTTCTGATCTGCGATTCCGGCAGCGAAGAACGACTGCCCGCATTGCTGGCGGCGACAGCGCATCCGATCCATGTCCTGTTTCCGGAAACCCCGTCTCTGGAAGCGTATCCCGTACCGCCGCCGCATCGGTACGCCGTCGTCACGGCGGGTTCGGATGCGCAAGCCCCGGAATACACGGCAGCTGGATCAATATCGCGCTCCTCGGACCAGCAGCCCATCGCTTATCTGCTCTTCACCTCAGGCAGCACGGGTCAACCCAAGGGCGTGGCGGTTGGCCACGAAGCGCTATGCGCTTATATCGATGCGACCTTGGCTCGTTATCCGGAAATGGATGAACACCAGCGTTGCTCGCAGTTCTTCGAACCTACGTTCGATCTGGCGATGCACGATTTATTCGTGACTTGGGCGGCAGGCGCTTGTCTTTACTGCATGCCGAAAAAAGAACTGTTGCTACCGGTCGAATTCGTGAACAGATACGCGTTGACCGTCTGGTTTTCAGTGCCGTCGATGCTGGCGACGTTGCAGCGTTATCGTCTGCTCGCTCCGGAGAGTCTACCGACACTCAGACTGGCGCTGTTCTGCGGCGAAGCGTTGCCAGGGGCGCTCGCTCGCCAGTGGTTGCTTGCCGCGCCACAAGCGCGAAGCGAGAATCTCTACGGACCGACTGAAGCCACCATCGCCTGCACAGCACACTGCATCACAGCCGCGAGCACGGACTGTGCCGTTGTCGCGATCGGTACGCCGTTCCCGAACATGGAGATCGCCGTGCTCGACAGCGACAGCGCGCTTTGCAGCGAAGGGCAGATCGGTGAACTGTATCTCGGTGGCGATCAACTCGCGTTCGGCTACTGGCAAGACGAAGCGCAGACGCGGGAACGCTTTGTCGAACGCATGCTTCCGGGCAAGCGCTGTACGCGCTGGTATCGCACAGGCGATCTTGCCGTACTGGATCTCGGTGGCATCGCGCATTTTCGCGGACGTGCGGATCGTCAGATCAAGCTGCGCGGCTATCGCATCGAGCTGCAGGAAGTCGAATCGTTGTTGCGCGATGCTTGTGGGACCAGCGAAGTCGCCGCGGTTCCCGTCTCGGCCGGCGCAGGGGAACCGCTCTTGGGAATCGCCGCATTCGTCGTCGCACCGGACGTCGACAAGGGCGCGTTGATCGCCGCGATGAAAGCGCATCTGCCCGCCTACATGGTGCCCTCGGACATCTATTGCGTGGCCGATCTGCCGCTGAACTCGAATGGCAAAACCGACTACGGGCAGCTCGCGGAGCGTCTGCGGGACATGGCCGTCGCGAAAAAAGCAAAAAAACGGTCGGTCTCGTCAGAAGCGCAACTGCGTGCGGATGGCGACGACGGGCAGACCTCGTCCCTTCCACCATCAACAGCATCGGAAAACGCGTGAATACAGAACAGTCGACGGCAGCGCCGAAGCCGGCCTGCATTTTCTGCGATATCTGCGAAGAGCGCCTGTCGGCGAGCATCGTCTATCGCGACGAACGCTGGCTGGTGTTTCTGGACATTCATCCCCTCCGCGAGGGGCACGCGCTGATCATCCCGAGAACGCATCTGGCCCACCTGAATCAGCTAGACGATGACGGGCGGTCCGACTTGATGCGCCTCGCAGCACGCGTGATGGCGGCACAGGAGAAGGCAGGGTTCGCGGTCAAGGGCGGCAACCTGCTGCTCAACGATGGCGTGGCG
>JAYUUH010000568.1:0-7779 GCA_043754745.1 Lysobacter sp. | reverse complement strand
GCGAGTCGCGACAAGCTGTGGGCTCTCAACAGCCGAACGGCTGGTCAAGATTTGCTGCGGATCGTCGCGACTCGCGTCGCTCCCAAAAGATCGATGGTCAGGCATCCAAGGCCATCACTTCGCGGGCAGCACACCCGCATCCCGCAACAACTGTTTGCCCAGTGCGATGCGCGCGGCGCGCTGATCCATTTTCTTCAACTGGATGCCAAGCACGAAACTCGCGGCGGGCCAACGATTGTCTTGCATCCCGTCGCCCTCACCCCGGCCGATTTCTACCCAGCCGATCCACCACGCATTTCCGGTGCCATTGCCGTCGAGGTGGGTGCCGGTCTTGCCGTAGATGCGTCGACCATTGGTTTCGCTGTCGAACATCGCAGCTTTCACGGTGGCGATGGTTTTCGCCGAAAACGGCAGATCGCCGCGACGCAGGCGGTTGATGAAGGCGAGCTGCTGCTGCGCGGTGACGGTGAGCACGCCGTCGTGCCAGACGCGCGGCGGGTTCGCGCCGACGCGGCCGTTGCCGTAGCCCACGCGCGTCACCCATTCGGCCAGGCGTTCATGGCCGATGCGCGTCGCGAGCGTGCCGAAGTAATTCTCGCTGGACGTCTGCATCGCCTCGCGCAGGGCCATGGCTTTCTGCCATTCGGGTTTGTCCGGGTAGGGCTTGCCGTCCCACTCCACGATCTCGTCCGCGCTGCGCAGGGCGCCGGTTTCGAGCGCGATCAGCGACAGCATCACTTTGAACGTCGACGCCGGCCGCAGCGGCTTCGTGGCCCAGGCATCGTCGTGCAGGGTCTGCGCACGGGCGCCATCACGTTGCAGCAGGAAGGCGCCGTCGTGGCCGTAGTCGGCGAAGCGCGCCGCGGCGGCCGGCGTGGCGACGGCTTTCGTCGGCGGTGCCGCGGACAGAGCGGGGGACAGCGTCGTCAGTATGGCGAGGAGGGCGCAGGCATAAGCGAAGGAACGTGCGGATCGAGACATCGGGCAACTCCAGTGGTGGGCGTGGCGTCGCAGTGTCGTCGCGTCGTGCGGTGGCCCCAAGCGATGGTGATGTCGCGGGCGTCACAGCCGTAACCGCTGTCACCGCGCGTGTCCCAGCGTGCCAGACTGCGCCACCAAGCCCGCACGAAGCAGAGTGAATGACTCCGAGCCGCACGCACCCCAGCCGCACGACGCAGGACCGCATCGACATAGAACTGGGAACGCCGCCGCGCGTGCAGGGGCAGCCGGTGCGGCACCAGTCGCTGTGGATCCTGCTGCGGCTGTGGCTGGCGGCGCAGTCCGGCGAAGGCTGGCTGCGCGAGAGCCAGCTGCGCGAACAGTTCGCCAACACCCGCAACCTGCGGATGGTGATCAGTCGCGCCTATGCCGACTTCGCGCGGCTGGGACTGCGCGTGGGCTGGGGCACCGATCGCAGCCGCGCCCCGGACCTGCTGCCGCTGGCGGGGCGCAATCGCGGCCCGTACTGGCTGGCCGACGGCGAAGCCGAGCGGCTGGAGATCGCGCTGCACGACGCCCCGGCGGGCGTCGATGCGGTGGTGGCGTGGCTGGGGGCGGCCTCCGCGGCGCGGAGCGTGGCCGGGCCGGAATCGGTCAGCACCGCCAGCCCGGACTACTGGCACGCCTGGGCCGGCGCGCGCCGCGACATGCTGGACGGGCGGCTGATCATGGATCGCGACCACGGCGCGCTGGCCGGGTACCGCCGCGCGCAGACCCTGGCGCAGGATCCGTGGCTGCAGGCGCTGGCGCTGCTGCAGCAGGCGATGGTCTGGCGCCGCGCCGGCAACGCCGACGCCGCGCGCGCGGTGCTGGCCGAACTCGACCGCCACTGGCACGACGAACAGGCGCCGGAGCACGCTTGGCTGGGGGCGATGGCGGCGATCGTGCAGGCGTGGTGCGCCTACGCCGGACGCGATCCGCAGGCGGCGCGGCAGATCCTCCGCCAGGCCACCGAGGACCCGCGCTGGACCGGCCTGTTCCAATACCACCCGCGGGTGCGCTGCGAACACGCCAACCTGCAGGCGCTGATCCACCGCGCGATGGCGCTGGACGAGCGTACGGAACTGGGCGAACGCACCGAAGCGGCGCGCACCGCGCTGCTGTACTACCGCGCGGCGCTGGCGCTGGCCAACGAGGCCGAGCTGTTCGACGCCGCCGCCTCCACCGCGAGCAATCTGGGCTGGTCGCTATGGCTGTTCCAGCGCTGCGGCCTGGACGTGCCCAGCGACGACGGCCACCCGCTGAAGTGGATCGGGCTGGCGGCGTGGCTCAGCGGCCGCCACGGTGTGGGCGGCGGCTGCTGGAATACCATCTACCTGCTGCGCATGGCGCGCGGCGGCGGCCCGGAACTCCCGCATCCGCGCGCCGATGCCTTCCGCCGCTGGCCGGTGATCCCGATGGAGGAATTCCGCGCGAAGATCGCCCCGATCGAACTGACCGTGGCGTGGACGAGCTGGCGCGGGCTGGCGACGACGATGCAGGCCGATGTCGATGCAGGCCGGGTACAGGTCGACGCGCTGCAGCGCGCCAACGTGCTGCTGGAAGTGGCGTGGTACGAAGCGCACGACGGCGATGCGCAGCGCAGCGCCGAAGCCGCCGCCCGGCTGCGCCGGCGCCTGCGCGAACTCACGCCCGCGGATCGTCTGTTCTTCCGCGATGCGCTGCGACGACTGCCGGAAACCACCGGTTGAGCGCTGCGCGATGCGCTTTTTGTGGGAGCGACGCAAGTCGCGACGGGTTACGGGTTTTCAACAGCCGCACGGCTGGTCAAGTCTTTCTTCAGTCCGTCGCGACTTGCGTCGCTCCCACAAGATCTGGATGACAACCTTTTTCCCAATCCGGATTCCGCAGCGGCAATACGTCGACGGTTCGCGTTAAGCTCACCGACATCTCCCGGGCCGAAGACTGAAGCGCACATGCGAACCCTCATCCTGCTCCGCCACGCCCATGCCGAACCCGTCAGCGACGGGCAAGCCGATGTCGATCGCGCGCTGTCTGCGGAGGGCCTGGCCGAGGCGGAGGCCGCCGGCCGCTGGCTGTCCGCGCAGGGGCTCGTGCCCGACCGCGTGCTGTGCTCGCCCGCGCGACGCACCCGCGAGACCCTGGAAGCGGTACTCGGCGGCGGTGTCGGTTTCGTCGAACAGCGCCTGGTCGACGCCATCTACGAGGCTACCGCCGGCGCGCTGGCGGAGCTGGTCGACGAACACCACGATGTCGAACGGCTGATGCTGGTCGGTCACAACCCGGGCCTGGAACGTCTTGCCGCGCTGATGCACAGCGGCCAGTCCGGCGATTACCGCGGCATGCCGCCCGGCAGCGTGGTGGTGCTGGACTTCCCGGCCGATGCCGCTGTGGAGCCCGGCGTGGCCAGTCTTTCCGCGTTCTGGTGGCCGTGAAGTCCGCGACAGTCTCCGTTTCTCGGCTGTTCGCTCTGTTGCTTGCGGCTGGCGCGGTCATCGGCAGCGCCGCCGCAGAGGCCGCCGACATCGATCCGGCGCATACCCGGATCGGCTTCACCCTGAAAACGCGCTGGGGCCAGGTGCTGCAGGGCCGGTTTCCGCGCTTCAGCGGCAGCATCGAGACCCTCGACGACGGCCGCCATCGCGTGCGCCTGCAGATGTCCGCGCGCGAGGTCGAGATCGTCGGCCATCCGAACTACACCGGCATGACCCGCGGCACCGGGTTTTTCGAAGCCGACCGCTTCCCCGACGTGGAATTCGTTTCCGACCCGTACGCGTCCGCGCTGATCGCGGACGGCGGCAAGCTCACCGGCGACCTGACCATCCGCGACGTGAAGCGGCGCGAGACCTTCATCATCATGAAAAGCGAATGCGCGCAGCCGGCCTACGACTGCGACGTGCACGCCAGCGGCAGCGTGCGCCGCACCGACTACGGCGTGGACCGCTGGATCTTCGCGGTCTCCGATCACGTCCGCTTCGTGCTGCGGCTGCGCGTGCGCGAGGGCGGCGAATGAAGCCGCTGCGCGTGCTGGTCCTGCTCGCGCTGGTCCTGGCCCAGGCCGCCTGCGCCACGCTGTCCAGCAGCGAACAGCAGCGGGTGGACACGCTGGTCGCCGCCGCCCGCAGCACCGAGAACACCTGCGGCCTCGCCGACGCCTGCGCGCGGCCGTCGCCGCTGCTCGAACTGGGCCTCCGCGCCGCCGGCGGCATGCCTGCACCGACGGCGACTCCGGCCATCGATCGATCTGCGCCACCCGCGGCGCCCGAAGCGGCCACGCCGGTTGCCGTACCGCTGCCCGCCGCGCCGGCTGTCGTCGATGCGTCCCGCGTGGTGCCCGCGGCGGCGGGAACGCAGCACTACGCGCTGATCCTCGACTACGGCCAGGACGCGCTGCTCGCGCGTCTGAATCTGATCCGCGGCGCCACCCGCAGCATCGACATCCAGACCTACATCTTCGACGAGGACGACGCCGGTCATCTGATCCTCGACGAATTGCTGATCGCGGCGCGCCGAGGCGTGAAGGTGCGGCTGCTGGTCGACCAGCTCGCCGCGCTGCGCCGCCTCGACACCCTGGCGGCGCTGGCCGGCGCGCACGCGAACTTCGAGATGCGCCTCTACAACCCGGTGCTGGGCCGGGCGCGGATCAACTACCCGATGTATGCGCTGGCGTCCGCCTGCTGCTGGCGCAAACTCAACCAGCGCATGCACAACAAGCTGATGATGGTGGACGGGCTGGTCGGGATCACCGGCGGCCGCAACTATCAGAACGATTATTACGACTGGGACGCGTCCTACAATTTCCGCGACCGCGACATCCTCGTCGCCGGCCCCGCGATCGCCGGCATGGACGCGCATTTCGAGTCGTTCTGGAATGCCCCGCTGACCCGGCCGCTGACCCGGCTGACCGATGTCGCCCGCCTGGTGCTGCGCCAGGGCGTGCCGCCGGTGGAACACCCGGCGCCCGAACGGCCGCGCCGGATCGAGCTGATCGGCCGGGACGCCGACGACGCCGCGCTGGTGCGCAGCCGGCTGGCCGACGCGGCGATGCCGGTGCGGTCGCTGCGCTACATCGGCGACTCGCCGCGCAAGCACCATGCCGATAAGTTGCGGTCGGGCGTGTCGTCGCGGCTGCTGCGCGACCTGATCGTGTCCTCCGAGCATCGGGTGCTGCTGCAGACGCCCTATCTGGTGCTGTCGAAACCGGCGCAGCGCATGTTCAGCGAACTGCAGCTGCGCGACGCGCCGCCGCGGGTGATCGTGTCCACCAACAGCCTGGCCGCCACCGACGCCTTCATTCCCTATGCGCTGTCGTACAAGTACAAGCGCCGGTATTTGCGCGATTTCAAATTCGAGATCTACGAATTCAAACCGTTCCCGCAGAGCGCGCCGATCGACGTGGAAGCCACCGGCACCGTGGGCATCGCGTGGCAGGACGACGGTACCCCGATCATGCTGGACAAGTTCGGCGCGATGCCGGCCGCTGCCGAGCCCGCCGGGCCGGCGCTGACCGGGTCTTCGGGTTTTGGCTCGTCAGGCGCCGGCTCGTCGTCGAGCGTGGGGTCGTCCGGTTCGGGCGGCGCCGACATCGGCGTCCGTTCGCCCGCCCGGCCGACGCCGCTGGCGCGCGAATATTCCGCGCTGCGTTATTCCAAGCGCGGCGCCAACGACCAGGTGCCGCTCAAGCGCGGCGGCGTGCGCTTCGGCCTGCACGCGAAATCGCTGGTGATCGACGAACGCGTCGGCGTGATCGGCACCCACAACTTCGACCCGCGCGGCGACACGTACAACACCGAATCGATGGTGGTGATCGAAGACCCGGCGTTCGCGCGCGCGCTGGCCGCGAGCATCGAGCGCGACATGGCGCCGGAGAACGCATGGATGATCGCGCGCCGCGACAAGCCGCCGGTGTTTTCGGGGCTGGAATATTCGCTGTCGAAAATGTCCGAACTGCTGCCGTTTTTCGATTTCTGGCCGGTGCGTTACGCCACCAGCTACGAGTTCAAGCCGGGTCCTGACTGCCCGCAGCCGATCTCCCCGCGCGATCCCGAGTTCCGGCGCTGCTACGAGCCGGTGGGCGACTTCCCGGAAGTGGCGCCGGTCATCCGTCCGTTGACCCGGATCTTCACCGCCTTCGGCGCGGGACTCGCGCCGATCCTCTAGCGGTCCGGTATCGTTTCAACGGCTTGCTTGCCGTTCGTTTCTGCATCGTCGATACGGGCGCGCCGGGACCGGTGCGGCCGGAGCTCGCGGCATTCACGAGATCGCGAGCGAATACGCGATCCCGACCACCGCCAGCCCCGCCGCGCCGGCCAGCACCCGCCGGCCAGCACCGCGAACGCCTGCCCGCGTCCGCGCCTGCGCAGCCGATGGGCCGATCGCGCGGACAGTCCGATGCCGGCGAGCATCGCCAGCAGCGCCAGCGCGGCATTGCCCAGCACCAGCGCTTCGCCGCGCCAGCCGAAATAGCCGTTGCTGCCGATCAGCCAGGTCATCGCCCAGAACGCCGCGATGGCGCCCATCGGCAGGCTGGCCGCGGCGGCCGCCAGCCACGCTACGGAGGTAGGGGACGGACGCAGCGCAGGCGTCGTCATCGCGTTCAATGCCCGCTGTAGCTGAATGCCACGACCTGCTGGGTGTCCTTCGGGTTCGGCGACAGGGACTGGCTGCGGCCGATGAAGGTGTAGCGCTTGCCCTCCTCGAGTTTGCCGCCGGGCATCAGTCCTTCCGTGGCCGGATCCAGGTACACCATCGTATGCAGGCCTTCGCCGGTCTTCACGTAGACGGCGCGGGTCGCGCGGTTGTTCCTGGGCGGGTTGACGTGCGGGAACTTGGCGCGGGGATCGGGCGTCAGGTCGGCGACCACGGCGTCGAAGCGCACGATCGCATTGTTGGTCTGCATGCGCTGGACGGGGACGGCGTCGCGGAGTTCCTTCACCGACAGCGCATGCAGCGCGCCTATCGACGCGAAGCGGATCTTCCAGTCGAAGTGCTCGGTATCGTCGGCCACGTGGGTGGCGGGGTAGAGCAGGTTTTCGGTGATGCCCTCGTTGCAGCGGGTCTTTTTCTTGCAGGTGGCGTAGAGGAACTTGAAGAAGTTCTCCGCGGAGCTGCGGTAGTTGTCGCTGTAGGCACCCATCGCCAGCTTGATCCCGGGGCCGAAAGCGCTGCCGAAGGTCTGGCTTTCCGGGGCGAACACGAAGACCACGCCGTTGCCCACGTCCAGCTTGCCCACGCGCAGTTGCCGCAGCATCGCCCAGGCGTAGTCGTCGGGGCTCATGCCGTGCAGGTCCTTGGCCACGATGGTGACGATCTCGACGTTGTGCTTGCCCGCATGTTCGCGGAACAGGCGTTCGTGCTTCTCCACCGTGGCGGGGTCGAGGATGCCCAGTTCGTCGTAGATGAACTGCACGCCCTTGCTCGGCAGGCTCGTGGTGTCGGGAACCGGCATCACCACCGGCGCGGAATCGGTCTGCGACGCGGTGCCCTGGATCGGATCGACGTCCGGTTGCACCGGCAGCGTGTCCGCGGGTCGTTCTGCATGGGGTCGTTCTGCACGGGGTCGTTCTTCACCGGGCTCTGCGCCGGGGCTTTGCCCGGCAGCGCGCCCGCGGCACCGCGTTCGCAGTCGCCGCGTCCGGTCTGGCGGCCAGCCTGGTTCCAGCCCTCCGCGATCGCCGCAAGGCGGCGGTCGCGCGCCGGATTGGTGCTGTCGCGCTGGACTTCGGCCGGCACCAGCGCGCGCATCGCGACCAGGGCGTCCTCGCGCGGCGCGCCCATCTTGTACAGGACAAAGCCGCTGAACTTGTCGGCTTCCAGCTC
>JAYUUH010000567.1:0-23534 GCA_043754745.1 Lysobacter sp. | reverse complement strand
CTGTTGCTGGGCCTGTTCTTCATGGCCGTGGGCATGAGCATCGATCTGAACCTGATCGCCGCCGAACCGTGGACGATCGTGCTCGGCGCGGTGGGGCTGCTGGCGATCAAGGCGACGCTGCTGTTCGGCATTGGTCTGCGCCCGGGCAAGCTGGGCTGGCAGGACGCGCTGCAGTTGGGCATGGTGCTGGCGCTGGGCGGCGAGTTCGCGTTCGTGGTGCTGTCCGAAGCGGTGAAGGCGAATCTCATCGACGCCGCGCTGCAGAACCGGCTGGTGGCGATCGTCGGCCTGTCGATGGCGCTGACGCCGTTGCTCATGATCGCGGTCTCGCGGTTGCTGCGCGCGTTTCCGGATGCCGCGCCCAAGCGGGCTTTCGATACGATCCCGGACGGGCATCCGCAGGTGATCCTGGCCGGCTTCGGCCGCTTCGGGCAGATCGTCGCGCGCATGCTGGTGGCGCAGAAGATCCCGTTCGTGGCGCTGGAAACCGACCCCGAACAACTCGATACCGTGCGCCGTTTCGGCAACATCGCGTATTACGGCGATCCGTCGCGGCCGGATCTGCTGCGTTCCGCCGGCGCCGGCCATGCGCGCATCTTCATCAACGCGATCGACAACGCCGAAGCCAGCCTGCGCGTGACCCGCGTGGTGCGCAGGCTGTATCCCGGACTGAAGATCTTCGCCCGCGCCCACGATCGCCGGCATGCCTGGCAGCTCATGGATCTCGGCGCGGATGTGACCCGAGAAACCTTCGCCTCCGGCCTGGAGATGGGCTGCGACGTGCTGATCGCGCTGGGCATGCCGCCAGAGCAGGCGGCGCAGCGCACGCTGAGGTTCCGCCAACACGACGAGGCGCTGCTGGCCAGCCAGCATCTGATCTACGACGACGAAGCGGCGCTGATGGAAAGCGCGAAACAGGCGCGCGGCGAGCTGGAGCAGCTGTTCGAGGCCGATATCGAGGGCGACGCCGCGGCCATACTCGTCGAGCCGATGCCCGACACGGTTCACTGAGGGATCTATGAACCACATCCGTAGAGCGGCCTTCAGGCCGCTGCTCCAATGGCGCCATGTCGTTAAAAACCTTGCCGCAGATGCATTGATATCGGCCGCAGGCGCGGCTTTTGCTTCCGTCTCATATCAGGGTCGTCCTGGGCCGGCCTGAAGGCCCTCCTACGGCGCTCCTATGACCCGGTCAAGGCTTCGGCCTGGCGAACGTCTCGCCGAAGAAATCGCCGGCGTTCCACGTCGGTCGCGCCGCCGCGTCGCCCACCAGTTGGCCGATGCGCGCATTGAGTTTCGCCAGCCGCAGCGCGTCGCCGTAGGCGATCGGCAGCGTGGCTTCGTCGCTGGGCTGGTGATAGTGCTCGCGCATGAATTTGCGCAGCGCCAGCTTCGGATCGCGCACGCCGTCGGCGGAGATCACGCCGCCGTCCAGATACACCGCCGGAATCCCCGCGCGGATGAAGGCGTACTGGTCGCTGCGCACGAACACCACTTCCTCCGGGAACGGATCCGGCGACAGGCTCACGCCGATCTCTTTCGCCGCGGTGTCCAGCGCCGATTTCAGCGACGAATGTTCGATGCCGATCGGCACCACGTCCTTGCTCGGCGCCAGCAGCACCGGCATGTCCATGTTGACGTTGGCGACCAGCGATCCGAGCGGCACGGTGGGATGGGTCGCGAACCATTCCGCGCCGAGCAGGCCCTTCTCCTCGGCGGTCAGGGCGATGAACAGCAGCGAACGTTTCGGCGCGGTTTTCTCCGCATGCAGGATGCGCGCGGCCTCGAACATGATCGCGACGCCCAGCGCATTGTCGAGCGCGCCGTTGTAGATGCTGTCGTCGACGCCGTTCACGTCCTTCACCGGTGCGCCGATGCCGATGTGATCGAGATGCGCGGTGTAGGCGATGTGCTCGGCGGCGAGTGCGGCGTCGCTGCCGGGCAACCTGGCGACGACATTGCGCGATGCCAGCGGCTCCATCCGGGTGCGCCCCGCAAGAAACAGCGTGCCTGGCAGGTCGAAGCCCTTGAGCTTGCCTTCCTGCGCCGCCTTGAACAGCGCGGCCGCGGGCTGCGGGCCGTCGGCGAAGATCAGATCGGCCGCCGCGGCGCTTACGGTCGCAGCCGCGCGCAGCTGCGGGAAGGTCTGCAGCGGTTTGCCGTCGGCGCCGCGCAGGCGCATGCCGGAGCGCTGCCAGTTGCCGGCGCCGCGCGCCCATGGGGAACTCACTTCGTCCTCGACCGTGTTCACGAACACCACGCCGACCGCGCCGCGTTCGGCCAGTACCCGCAGCTTTTCGCGGCTGGCGCTGTAGTACGCGCGCCGGTCGTTGTCGAAGCGCGCCGGCGCGCCGGAAAACAGCACCGCGATCTTGCCGCGCACGTCGAGCCCGGCGAAATCGTCGTGCTGCAGTTCCGGGGCGTGCACGCCCTGGCCGACGAAAATCGCCGGCGCTTCCAGCGCGTGTTCGGCGGCGTCGAAATTCAGCGTCGGCAGGAACTGGTCGCGGAAGCGCAGCGCGATCTCGCGGCCGTTACGCTTCACCGTTAACGCCGCGCCGTCGGCTTCGCGGGTGGCTTTGAGCAGCGGCACGGTCTGGAAATACGTACCGTCGTCGCCGGCCGGCTGCAGGCCGATCTCACGCATGCGCTTGGCAACGTATTCGGCGGCGAGGTCGTAACCGCGGGTCCCGGTTTCGCGCCCTTCGAGCTTGTCGTCGGCGAGGTAATTCACGTCGTCGGCGATGCGCTTCTCGTCGGCGGTCAGCGGTGCGGACGCGACCGGCGGCGGTGCGGAGACGCTGAGCCCAGGCGTGGCCGGTTCGGCATCCTGCTGGCAGGCGGCGAGGGTCGCGAACAGCAGCAGCGCGGCAAGACGGGCCATCGGTGGTTCCGGAGCGTGGGGTTGGCGGAAGCTAGCACCGGTGCGCGATGCGGACAATGGACGCCGGTCATGCCGGCACTGACGTAACATCGACGCACTCGTCCGCCGGTAGACCCGCATGTCGTCGAAGCCCATTTCAAAAGCCGCCATCGCAACATCTGCCATTGCCACGCCGCCATCCCCGCCCGAGCGCAAGCTGCTGCTGGCCATCGCCGTCGTCGCGCTGCTGATCTCCGGCATCGCGCCCAAGGACCGGCTGACCTGGTTCCTGGAGGTGATCTGGGTAATCGTGGCGATTCCGCTCATCGCCTGGAAATGGCGGGTGTTTCCGCTGACCCGGCTGCTGTGCTGGCTGCTGGTCGCGCACGCGCTGGTGCTGATCTACGGCGGCGCCTACACCTATGCGGAAACGCCGATCGGCTTCTGGATGCGCGACACGGCCATCGCGATGGGGCTGGAGGTGACGCGTAATCCGTGGGATCGCGTCGGCCATGTGATGCAGGGCTTCGTGCCGGCGATCCTCGCGCGCGAACTGTTTCTGCGCTGCACGCCGCTGCGTCGCGGTGGCTGGCTGTTCTATCTGGTGCTGGCGGCCTGCCTGAGCTTCAGCGCGTTCTTCGAGTTGATCGAATGGTGGTCGGCCCTGATCTACGGCGCCGATGCCGACGCCTTCCTCGCCACCCAGGGCGACCAGTGGGACACCCAGTGGGACATGTTCCTGTGCCTGGTCGGCGCGGTGCTCTCGCTGCTGCTGTGGTCGCGGCTGCACGATCGCCAGTTGGGCCTGCGCGCGTAGATCCGGCGCGCGGGCCGGACCGATGAAGGCTGGAAACCAGGAAGGCCGCCCGGAGGCGGCCTTCGCGCAACGCGACCGCTGTCGGATCAGAAGCGGTATTCGAACGCGGCCGTGGTGGTGGTGAACTGGGAATCGGTATCGAACAGGTCCGCCTTGAAACGGTCGATGTTGATGCTGACGCCCATCTTTTCGTTGAAGTCGTAGCCGGCGCCGATGCCGTAGTACGGCTGGTTCTCGCTGTCGTCGAGGATGCCGAAGCCGTCGATGTCGACCTCCAGGTCGACCCGGCTGATGCCGGCGCGGCCGCTGATGAAGAAGCCTTCGTGGGTGTCGCTGCCGAAATTCTTCTTGACGATGCCGCCGACGCCGTAAGCGGCGGCTTCGACCGAAGCCCCGCCGTCGGAATCGCGGCCGAGGTGGGTGTAGAAGCCTTCGATGCCGAAGTTGGCGTTGAAGAAATAGCCGCCGCGCAGGCTGTAGCCGAATTCGTCGCCGTCGGTGTTGTCGATTTCGATGTTGCTGTTGCCGGCTTCGACGCGATAGAAACCGGCGCCGCCTTCAGCGGCGAAAGCCGGGGCGGCGAAGGATGCGGCCGCAAGTGCGGCGGTGAGCAGAAGGACCTGCTTCATGAGGATGACTCCCTGTGGTGTATTGATTGATGCGCGGCGTCGCGATCGACGCGCGGCCCCGTTCGGGGGCGCCACCGTAATGACAGAAGCCGGCCCTGTCAATTTTCGATGGGCAATACCCGAACAGGCCGGATTCCGATGGATCGGACATATTTTTTGAAAACAGCGACGGTCGCGGCGGAGCCGGCAGCCGCGGCATGGCGGCCCCATGCGGCGGATATTTTGGGAATGCGAACCGCCTGTCGGAAGATCGGCGGATGTGTGGCATCGAAGGCGGAATCGGGCGTGTCGACTCGTTGTCCGGGCTCAACCCGGACCCTGCTGATCGGGTCCGCGGCGAGGCGCTTCCTGCTGGGCTTGCGCCTCGCCCGGCAGCCCGCGCCGTTCGAACGGCAGCACTACGCCGCGTTCCTCCCGGGGGCGGCGCCAGAGCACGGGCACGTCGTCGGGCTTGGGCAATTCCAGTTCGGCGTCGTCGCTGTCGAGCTCGTCTTCCAGCTCCCAGCTGTAGCGCTTGCGCGGCGGCAGCGGGTCCGCGTGGCGGAACAGGAAGGCGGACAGCACGCCGCCCAGGGCGCCGCCGAGATGCGACTGCCAGGACACGCCGGGCTCCTGCGGCAGTACGGTCAGCAGCATTCCGCCGTAAAGGAAGAACGCGATCATCGCCGCGGCGATCGACGGCCGGTCCCGACGCAGCAGGCCCAGCATGAACACCAGGAACATCAGGCCGTGGGTCAGGCCGCTGGCGCCGAGGTGATGGCTGCCGGGTTCGCCCAGCAGCCAAGCGCCCAGGCCCGAGCCCAGCCAGAAGATCGGCAGCGCGCGGACGGTGGCCTTCGGATAGACGCTACCGGCGAGGGTGCCGAGCAGCAGCAGCGACGCGGCGTTCGCGACGATGTGCTGGAACGACCCATGCAACAGCGGTGCGGTCAGGATGCCCCACAGACCCTGCGCGCTCATCGCGGCCACCGTGAACGGGCGGTAGTCCTCGCCCTGTTGCAGGCTGAACACCACCGCCAGCAACAGTACGAAGGCCAGGCTGGCGTTCAGCGCCCGCAGCAGGCGACGCCGGTCGGCGGCGCGCTGGGTGGGGGTATCGGGGAGGTCTTCCGGGGTTTGCAGGTCCATGGGAAGTCTGTGGTGCCTCGGGCGGTCCCGATCAAGGCCGCCCCAGGGCCGGCGGGTACTTCATGCTGGAACGCTGTGGGGCGGCAGACGCGTCCATGGAATCGCTCACGGGAAGCATCCTCACGGAAGCGCGCTCACAGAAGCGTGCCCAGGAAGTCCAGAAGCCCCCAGAACCAGTCCCAGACCGAACCCGATTTCGCGCCGAGACTCATCGTCACCCAGCGCAACAGCACCGCGACCGCAAGGGTCGCGATGCCGCCGCCGAGCAGGCACAGCAGGGCGATGCCGGGCGTCATTACGATGTCCCGCGCTTACGGCGCGGCCGGCGGACGTGCCGGACGCATCAGGCTGAGCACGACGGTCGCGGCGATGGTGGCCGCGACCACGCCCAACGACACCAGGACCGGGATCTTGTAGACATCGATCAGAAGCATCTTCGCGCCGATGAACATCAGCACCGCCGCCAGACCGTAGGGCAGCAGGTGGAAACGATCAGCCATGCCGGCCAGCAGGAAGAACATCGCGCGCAGGCCCAGCACCGCGAACACGTTCGAGGTCAGCACGATGAACGGGTCGCTGGTGATCGCGAAGATCGCCGGGATCGAATCCACCGCGAAGATCAGGTCGGTCACGGCGATCAGCACGATCACCACGAACAGTGGCGTATACCAACGCTTGCCTTCGATCTTCACGGTGAAATCGTTGCCGTGGTAGTCCCTGGTCAGCGGCAGATGGCTGCGCATCCACTTCAGCGCCGGATTCTTTTCCAGATCGGGAGCCTTGCCGGCGGCGAGCAGCATCTTGATGCCGGTCAGCAGCAGGAAGATGCCGAAGACATACAGGATCCAGTGGAATTTGGTGATCAGGATCGCGCCGGCGAATATCATCACCGCCCGCAGTACGATCGCGCCGAGGATGCCGATGATCAGCACCTTCTGGCGCTGCAGCTCGGGCACGGCGAAGTAGGTGAACAGCATCAGGAACACGAAGATGTTGTCCACCGCGAGCGACTTCTCGATCAGGTAGCCGGTCAGGAACTCCAGCGCGACGCGATTGCCGACGACTTCGCCGGCTTCCTGGCCCACGTACCACCACAGCCAGACGTTGAACGCCAGCGCCAGCGCGACCCAGCCGAAGCTCCAGCCCAACGCTTCCTTGAATGTCACCCTGTGCGGGCCGCCGTGGCGCATCAGCACCAGATCGACGAGCAGGGCGACGACGACGAGCGCGGCGAACACGCTCCATAACAACGGACTACCGATGGTGGTCATGCGGAACTCTCCAGTCGAAAACGAAAACGCCCAACCGCGAGGCTGGGCCTTTCATCGACCGGACCGGCAGGTAGAGACCTGCGCAGTACCGTGAGGAAGACGGACCTTCGCCAAGCGGCGAAGGTCTCGCTCGCAGCCGCTGGCACCAGTGCCGTGACGACTGCCGCCGGGCCGGAGCCGGGAAAACCCGAACTCGTAATGACGACCGCGACGAATGGGAGCTACTCCCCTTCAGAACGGCCGATGTTCCGGGAAAGGCCTGCGGCTGTCAATCGCCACTACAATGGAAACATGAACGAAAACAACGCCCAGACCTCGCTTCCGCCCAGCCTCCCGCAGATCCATCTCAAGAACAGCTGGACCTCCCGCCACCCCTGGATCTTCCAGAAACTGGTCGAGAAGCCCACCCAGCGGCCGAAGCCGGGCAGCCTGGTCGATGTGATCGGCAACGACGGCGTCTGGACCGCGCGCGGCTTCTACAACGGCCATTCGCGGATCTCGCTGCGCCTGCTCGAACGCGATCCCGATATCGATGTCGATGCCGCGTGGTTCTCACGCAAGATCGCCGAAGCCGTGAGCCTGCGTCGCGACGTGCTGAAACTGGACGCGGTGAGCAATGCCTGGCGCGTGGTCCACAGCGAGGGCGACGGGCTCAGCGGCCTGGTCGTGGACCGCTACGACGACCTGCTGGTGGTCGAATACTTCAGCGCCGGCATGTTCCGCTACCGCGAATGGATCTATGCGTCGCTGCGGGAACAGTTCCCCGGCTGCCGCTTCCACGCCTTCGCCGACGAACATGTGCAGAAGCAGGAAAGCTTCGATTTCCGCGGCAGCGAGCCGGCCGCGCCCGCCGTCATCACCGAGTACGGCATCAAGTTCCGCGCCGATCCCGCCGGCGCGCACAAGACCGGTTTCTTCGCCGACCAGCGCGAGAACCGCGAATGGCTGTCGCACCAGTGCGCGGACAAGCGCGTGCTCGACCTGTGCTGCAACACCGGCGGCCTCGGCGTGTACGCCGCCGCGCGCGGCGCCAGTGAAGTGGTCGGCGTCGACATCGACGAGAACGTGCTGGAGATCGCCAAAGCCAACGGCAAGTTGAACAATGTGCGTCCGCGCTTCGTGCAGGCCGATATCTTTCCGTGGCTGCGCGACGCCGCCAACGCCGGCGAGCAGTTCGATGTCGTCATCCTCGATCCGGCGAAGATGACCCGCGACCGCGAACAGATCATCCCGGCGCTGAAGAAATACCTCGACATGAACAAGCTGGCGATGGGCGTGGTGAAACCCGGCGGCCTGTTCGCGACGTTCTCCTGCACCGGCCTGGTCAGCGAGGAGCAGTTCCTCGACGCGGTGCGCCGCGCCGCGTACTACGCCGGCCGCACCGTGCAGGTGCTGAAGGTCGCCGGCGCCGGCGCCGATCATCCATGGCTGACCGACGTGCAGGAAAGCCGCTATCTGAAGGCGGTGTTCTGCCGCGTGGTGGATTGAACGACGCGGCGGAACTCAGTCCCCGCCGCAACCGCCTCCGCCTCCATCTCCTCCGCCGTCGCCGCCATCGCCGCCATCGCCGTCGCCGAGGCCGTCGGTGGTGCCGTCGAAGGACGTATCGCGCATGTCGGTGGCGCACTGCGAACCGCAGCCGCCACCACCGCCACCGTCATCGTTCTTCTCCCGCAGGCCGTGGCAATCCAGCGCGTAGCGGAAGCCGTCGCTCAGCCCGAGTTTCGCATCCAACGCGAACAGCAGCGGTAGGCGGGCCGGGTTGTGCGGATCGATGCCTTCGAGCTTGCAGGTGTGCCGCCAGACCCGGCGCAGGCCGACGTTGCGTTCGTAGTCGCGCGACAGCGCCACCGCCGGCGTGTGATGCAGGAAGCGTCCGAACGCCTTGCGGCAGAACTGTTCGTAATTGCGGGTATGGAGAATGAACTCGTGCCAGAGCTCGTCGGCCGCCTGCGAGGGCATCGACACCGGTTTGCCGCCGCTGAGCAGATAGGCGGCGAAGAAATCGCGCAGCGCGCGGTGGATCAGCGAGTAATGCTCGGGCGCGATGTCCGGCCGTTGCCTGCGCAGCTTGTCGTAGAGCCCGGGCGGGAACTTCGCCTCGCGGATGTAGCGCATGCGCCGTACGTGCCGACGCCAGAGCCAGAACACCGACGCAGCGCTCGCGCCGACCAACACCAGCAACCCCATTCCCATCGACGCCATTCGGTCGTGCCCCTTGGAAGGTTGGCGCCAAGATAGTCGGGGCTGGTGATAGAAAAATGACAACTGAAACCCTAACGTCACGCTGCTGTCGTCTCGCTGGATGCCCCGGGTACACTGATGCCATGCCCCATACCGATTTCCTGTTGATCCTGCTGCTGGTCGCCGTTGCGGTCGTCCTTGTCCTGCTGGTCGTACTGCTGCTGCGCAAGCCCGACGCAGCGCTGGACCGCCTGCGCGGACGGGTGGAGGAGGCGCTGCGCGACGAGCAGCGCGCCGGGCGCGGCGAACTGCGCCAGCAGCTCGATAGTCTTGAACTCGGCCAAGCGCAGCGCATCGAGGGTTTCGGCCGCAGTCTCGCCGACCTGACCCTGCGCACCGACGCGCGCCTGGACGAACTGCGCGCCGCGCTGAACGACGACGCGCAGAAAGCGCGCGTCGAACTGGCGGGCGGGCAGAAGCAGTTCGCCGACGGCCTGGGTGCGCAGTTGCGTGAGTTGACCGACCGCAACGAGCAGCGGCTCACCGAGTTGCGCGTCACCCTTGAACAGAAATTGCGCGAATTGCAGACCGGCAACGAGGCGAAGCTCGAACAGATGCGCGCGACCGTCGACGAGAAGCTGCAGTCGACGCTGGAGACGCGGCTCACCGAAAGTTTCGGCAACGTCGCGCAGATGCTGGTGCAGGTGCACCAGGGGCTGGGCGACATGAACAAGCTGGCCTCGGATGTCGGCGGCCTGCAGCGCGTGCTAAGCAATGTGAAATCGCGCGGCATCTTCGGCGAAGTGCAGCTCGCCGCTCTGCTGGAGCAGGTGTTCGCGCCGGATCAGTACGCATCCAACGTGAAGACCGTGCCCGGCAGCGATGCCAGCGTCGAATTCGCGGTGCGCTTCCCCGGCTCGGAGCCCGGCGTGCCGGTGTGGCTGCCGGTCGATGCCAAATTCCCGCGCGAGGATTACGAACGCCTGCTGGACGCGCAGGAATCGGGCGATGTCGACGCCGCCCGCCAGGCCGGCGACGCGCTGGAGCGCCAGGTGCGCAAACAGGCGCGCGAGATCCACGACAAATACGTGTCGCCGCCGCACACCACCGAATTCGCGATCCTGTTCCTGCCGACAGAAGGCCTGTACGCCGAAGTGCTGCGTCGCCCGGGGCTGGTGGAAGCGCTGCAGCGCGATCAGCGCATCGCGGTGGCCGGGCCGACCACGCTGCTGGCGCTGATGACCAGCTTCCAGATGGGCTTCCGCACACTGGCCATCCAGGAACGTTCCAGCGAAGTCTGGCGCACGCTCGGCGCGGTGAAGACCGAGTTCGCCAAGTTCGGCACGGTGCTGGACGGCGTCAAGAAGAAGCTGGACGAAGCCAGCAACAAGATCGAGGAAACCAGCGTGCGTTCGCGCGCGCTGGGCCGCAAGCTGCGCGAAGTCGAGGCGCTGCCCGCAGGCGAAGCGCAGAAACTGCTGGGGGATATTTCAGTCGAGGCTGGAGGCGAGGACGACGCGGTCCTCTGATTCGCCACTATCGTCGGACTCGCGATCAGGGCCATAGAGATCGATGCCCAGAAGGATGCCGCGCTCGCCCAAGGCCAGCAGTGTGGCTGGTGAAATCTCGACGCCTTCGTTCCATCCGTCCATGAACCAGCCGCAGAACAGGTCGATGTGGAACCGGGTCGAAAGTCCACGCCAGACCGAAAGATCCGGATTGAGCCTGCCCAGTATTTCGGCCACCTGAGCGTCCAGATCCTCCGGAGCGGTCTGTGTCGCATGCAAGGCCCATCCTCCGAACTTGGCGATCCGGGTCCGGCCGGAGGTTTTGCTCGGAATCGCTTCGTCCTTTCTGTGCGCACGTGTCGGCGATGCGCCGAGCATCTGCGAAATTTCGTCGGGAATCAGGTCGTCGCCGCAGATCCGCAGGGCCGCGACGGCACGTTCGAGACGGGGCATCGCGTGGTGGGTCGCAACGGTTACGGCGACCCCGGAATCACCGGAATCGCATTGATCGGCACCGTGGGGTTATCGTCGCTTTCGCGTAGATACTCGGGCAGGGATTCGTCCGTTTCTTCGTCGCGCTCGCCGAAGATCTGGTACTGCCGGCGCTGCATCCACGCATCGCGCACCAGGGCGTAGTCGTCGGTCGCGCCTTCGCGCATCTTGTCCACGGCCATCAACTGGGTGCGGACGTCGACCAGTTGCAGGCCCTGCAGGAACACGCGCGCTTTGTCCGCCTGGATGCCGCGCATCGGCGACAGCGGCGAATCGCCGGCCATGCCGAGCGCGTCGCGGACGGTGCGCGGCCCGAACAGCGGCAGTTCCACGTAGCGCGATTGCTTCCAGCCCCAGATGCCAAGCGTCTGCCCGAAATCCTCGCTCTTGTTGGGCAGCTTGGCCGAGGTGGCCGGGTCGAACACGCCGCCGATGCCAAGGGTGCTGTTGAGCAGGAAGCGGCCCATGGCCTGTCCAGCCTGTTTCGGCTTGCCCTGCAGCAGCGCGTTGACGGCGCTGACCGGCTGGCCGAGGTTGTTGAAGAAGTTGCCGACGCCAAGGCGTACCGGACGCGGCACGACGGCCATGTAGGCCTTCGCCAGCGGCTTCGCCACGCCGCGGTCGACTGCTTCGTTGAAGCGATGCACGCGGCGATTCATTTTCTCCCACGGGTCGTAGGCCTGCGGCTGGGTCGCGGGCGCGGGCAGGGTCGGATCGGCGATCGGATCGTATTCGGGCGGCAGTTCGCCATTGCCGTAGATCGCAGCGTAGTCCAGCTCGGCTTGGGTCGGCGGCAGCGCGGATGTCGAGGTCGATGCCGTCGACCCTGCAGCGCCGACTTCGGCGCCTTGCGCGTCGACGGTTGCGCTGGCGGTGTCCTGCCCTGCGAAGGCGGCATCGGCACGCGCTTCCGCAGGCGCGGTTTCGGAGGAACCGACAATGGCCGTGTCCGCGGTCGGCGCCTCGATTACGGTGACCGTCGGCTGGGTTTCGGAGGCGGTTTTGTGCGCGCAGCCGCTGGCGAACAGCGCGGCGAGGACAAAAGCGGCCCGGGGGAGGAGGCGCGAGGTCTTCATGGGATCGAGTGTAGCCGTAGAAAGTGAGATGGGGGACGGGTCGGAAGACACGTCAGTCGCGGACGAACGCCAGGCCATGGCCCAGCCGGTAGGCCGCGCGCAGCTCGGCGAAACCTTCGGGGCTGCCGTCGATCTCGACCGCGCCGCAGCGCGCCGCAAGCAGCGAAACCAGCGCCAGGCCGGCGCTGTCGATGCGTTCGACCGCGGTCAGATCGAAGCGCTGCACACCGTCCAGCGCGGTCGGCACCTGCGGCCACAGCGGGGCGATGGCGCTGCGCAGCAGCGCGCCGCCGAAACGCAGGGTTTCGCCGGCGCGCGTAATCGTCGCCAGGTTCGCCGCGCTCGCAGGCTGCGCGGAAGCGGTCACTGGCCCGCGTCCGCCTTCAGCTGGCCGTTGCGCAGTTCGGTGGCGACCTGCTTGATCGTCTTGCGTTGCAGTTCGGTGTCGAACTGATTGCGGAAGGTCTGCACGTAGGACACGCCTTCGACCATCACGTCGTAGACCTTCCACTGGTTGCCGGTCTTGCGCATAAAGTAGGTCACAGGGATGGACTCGCCGCCCTGGCGCAGGAATTCGCTGGAAACCTTCACGCCCTGGCCCTGGGCCAGCGCGGTTTCCGATTTCACCCGCACCCGCAGCTGGGTGTTGAAATCCAGCAGCGACGAGCCGTAACGCTGCATCAGGTTGTCGGCCAACGCGTCGGCGAACAGTTTCACGTCCCCGTCGGCGGCGCCGCGGCCGTGGCGGCCCAGCACCAGGCGCGCGGCGTAGTCGCGATCGAACATCGCATTGAATTCGGTGCTGATGAACTGGCGCAACGCGACGCGGTTCTTGCTGAACTCGGCGCGGCGTTTCTCCAGGGTCGTGAGCACGCGCTGGCTGTTGTTGAGCACCAGCTGGCTGGGCGTGCCCTGCATCGAGGCCGAGACGGGCGTCGCCGCGGTGCGCGGCTGGGCGAAGGTCGGGACCGCCGCGGCGAACACGGCGGCGCCGAACAGGGCGGCGCCGATGAAGGCGGGCAGAAGACGATGGTTCATGGTCATGGGGTGGGGTCTTGTGCGGGGGAGGGGGTGTCGGAAGACGGGTTGGAGTCGACTTCCGGGTTGGAGTCGCCTTCGGCCGGCTTGGTTCCGGTGCCGCCGAAAATGTATTTGCCGACCATCTGGATCAGGTCGACCGCGGGCGTGGTGAAGGCGATTTCATTGCCCGCCTTCAGCGTTTCCACCGCGCCGCCCGGCTGCAGGCCGACGTAGCTTTCGCCCAGCAGGCCGCCGGTGAGGATGCTGGCCGAGGTGTCGATGGACAGATTGTTGTAGCGGCTGTCGATGTCGAGGATGGCCACGGCGTCGAGTTTCTCCCGGTCCAGTTCGATCGAGGCGACCTTGCCGATGGCGACGCCGCCGATCTTCACCGGCGCCATCGGCCGCAGCTGGCCGAGGTTGGTGAACCGGGCCTTGAGTTGGTAACTGTCGTCGCCGAAGCCGAACTTGCCGTTGGTCGAGGCGATGGCCAGTACCAGCAGCGAGGCCAGGGCCAGCAGCAGAAAGGCGCCAACGGCGAATTCGAGGCGTGGGCCGCGTGCACTCATGATGGGGATACCTTGGTTGAAAGCGTGTGTTTGGGGAACGGGTGTCCGGAACGCGCGGCGCGCATCGCGATCACCGGAACAGGAAGGCTGAAAGCACGAAATTGAACATCAGCACCAGCAGCGAGGCGTTCACCACCGCGCGGGTGGTGGCGACCGAAGTGCCTTCGATGGTGGGCTCGGCGTGGAACCCCACGTACGACGCGACCAGCGCCGCGGTGCCGCCGAACACCGCGGATTTGAGGAACGCCGGCAGGAAGTCGTCGTAGACATCCACCGAGTCCTTCATCACCTGCCAGAAACTGCCGTTGTCGATGCCCAGCACCTGCACCGCCTGGAACCAGCTGGCGGCGATGGCGAAACAGCAGAAGAACGCGGTGAGCAGCGGCACCGTCAGCACCGCCGCCCAGAATCGCGGCGCCACCGCCTTGCCGACCGGATCGATGCCCATCAGCCCGAGCGCGGTGATCTGGTCGGTGGCGCGCATCAGCCCGAGTTCCGCGGCGATCGAGCTGCCGGCGCGACCGATGAACAGCAGCGCGGTGAGCACCGGCGCGAGTTCGCGATACATGCCGATGCCGACGGCAGCACTGACTTGATTGGTCGCGCCATAAGTAAGGAGTACGCGGTAGCCCAGCAGGGTGACCGAAAGGCCGACGAACGCGCCGCCGACGGCGATGATCGGCAGCGAGCGCGCGCCGATCTTGTAGATCTCGCGGGTGAGTTCGTACCAGAAATCGCGGTTCGGCTTGGTGGCGCGGAACACCGACATCGAGAACATGCCGGCGCGGCCGATGCTGCGGATGCTATCGACGAAGGCCATCACGCGGCTTCCGTGCGCGCGACGGCGTCGAAGGGAATGGGGCCGTCGGGTTCGCCCTTGAGGAATTGCCGGATCAGCGGGTCGCTGGTGGTTTCCAGCTCCGACGGGGTGCCGTCGAACACCAGCGTGCCGTTGGCGATGACCACCGCACGGTCGGCGATGGGCAGGGTCTCGTGGACGTGGTGGGTGACGATCAGGCTGGTCAGGCCGAGGCTGTCGTTGAGCCGCGAGATCAGACTCATGATCACGCCGCTGGCGATCGGATCCAGCCCGGTCAGCGGTTCGTCGTAAATCATCAGCGGCGGATCCAGCGCCAGCGCCCGCGCCAACGCGACGCGTCGAGCCATGCCGCCGGAGAGTTCGCGCGGGTAGAGATCGGCGGCGGCGCGCAGGCCGACCGCGTGCAATTTCATCTCGACCAGGTGGCGGATGACGTCCTTCGGCAGGTCGGTGTGGGTGCGCAGCGGCAGGGCGACGTTCTCGGCGGCGGTGAGATCAGTCAGCAGGCCGTTGCCCTGCAGCAGCACGCCGATGCTCTTGCGCAGTTCCAGCAGTTCGCGCTTGCGCCGCGGCACAGGCTGGCCGAGGACTTCGACCGTGCCGGCGGCGGGGTCGAGTTCGCCGGTCAGCGCCGACAGCAGGGTGGATTTGCCGCAGCCCGAGGGCCCGAGGATGGCGGTGACGCTGCCCCGCGGCACGCTCAGGTCGATGTCGCGCAGGATCGTGCGCGCGCCGCGATCGAGGCGGAGGCCGGTGACACGGACGGCGGCAGAGGCGTTGGGCATCGGGTCTTCTGGGGAGGCGGGGCGGCATCATGAAGCCGCAAACCCGGCGAGGATGGCGGCTGGCGCCTGAATCCATCAGGAGTGGCGGGCGTTCCGGCCTGCGGAAGCGCCATTGTCCCCGGCTGGGGCGCACTTGTCTGCGCCCGGCAGCGGCAGCGGAGCATTCCACCGGCGGGCTCGCCGGGCTTGTGCGGGCAACGGGCTGCGGCGAGGATGTCGCCTGCTGCCGGATCGCGCAGCGCAGGCCGGGGAGCCGTGCGACATGGAATTGCTGACGCTGGAACACTTCGCGGGCTGCATGAACGAGACGTTCCTGGCCGCGATCAACGACATGGATCTGGAATTCGTGCTGGTGGAAGCGCGGCCGTTGCCGGCCCATGCCCAGAACGCGGTGCGCCAGCCGTTCTCGCTGCTGTTCCGCAACACCGCGGCATTCCTGTTTCCGCAGCAGATCTATGCGATGCGCCATCCGCGGATCGGCGAGACCGGGATTTTCCTGGTGCCGGTGGCGCAGGAGCAGGCCGGGTTCCTGTATCAGGCGGTGTTCAACTGATCGGTTTTGTAGAGCGGACTTTAGTCCGCTGAACCTCTCCGCACAGGCCAGCGGTCTGAAGGCTGCCCTACAGTTTTACGGCGACCAGCGCATCGGCCGATGCGTGCCCTCCGCGCCCTTCTCGGCGACGAAGCCCAGCCGCTCGTAGAGCCGGCGCGCGTCCGGATTGGACTGTTGTACGTGCAGGCGCATGCCGCGGCCGAGCGCCACGGCGTCCTGCTGACTCTGGCGGATCAGGGCGCTGCCCACGCCGCTGCCGCGCATCGCCGGAAACAGGCTGATATCGACGAGCAGATGGTCGGGCGCGGCGCGCTGCAGGTAGTAACGTCCGACCGGACCGCGTTCGGCATGCTCGATCGCGAGGAAATCGGTGTCTTTGTAGTGGCCCAGATAGTGATGGTGCTGCAGCCCGAACTGCTGGTCGAGAAAGCTGCGTTTGGCGATCTCCGGCCACGGCACCGGCGCCATTTCCCCGGCGCGGGTGCTGGCGTAGAGATCGCGCAGCCACGGCAGATCGCCATCGTGCGCGGCGCGCAAAGAAAACCCGCGCTCGATGAGGGGCGCGGGCGTCTGCATGCGGTCGGCGCGTTCCCGGGGGAAGCGCGCCGACGTTTGCGGTGTCGACATCGCCACGTCAGGGGAACGACGGGAAGATGCCCTGCAGCGCGATGCAGAAGTTCACGCCGAGATACGGTTGCTGGTTCTGGTGCGGCTGTCCGCCGCCTGCGCTGGGCTGGATCATGTTCGGCGCGAACTGTGTGTTGAGCGGTGCGGCGATGAAGGGTTTCGCAGTCCCGCTGCCTAGCGAGGAAAGCGCGCTGCCGTTGCTCGGCGAGCCGCTCTTCTTGCTGATGTCGGACTGGGAAAACGCATTGATGCCGTGGTTGTGCTGCGGCATCTGGGCGCTGGTCAGGGTGACCGTGTTGGTGCCGAAGGTTTCACCAAGCGACCGCGGCGTGAGGCCCGGCCCTTGTCCCTGCTGGCAACCGGCGCGGCCTGCGAAGTTCGGCAGTTGGAAGGTGGTCTGGCCGTTGCCGCCGTACTGCGTGCCCAGCAGGGCGAACAGGGCGGTGTTCTGCTGGATTGGCAGCGTGGCGCCGTTGCAGAACGCCCAGCCGCGGGGATTGAAGTTGAATCCGAACAGCTGGATTTCGCCGATAAAGGGTTCGGTCATGATCGTGTTCCTCCGATGAGGTGTGCCGCGCATTCGTGCGCGACCGCGCCGGCGTGGCGCTGCGGAAAATGGTTTTGGGTGCGCATGCGGGTTACTGCTGCTGCGGATAAATGCCCGCCCAGGCGATGCAGTACTGCACCGTCAGCGTCGGCATCGTGTTGTCGTGCGGCTGAGAGCCGCCGGCGATGGTGGTCGACTGCGCCGCCATCGGGGCCGGGGTGGCGCCGGTGAGATCGGTGGCGTAGAAAATGTCGCCGCTGACCGTGCCCGGCAACAGCCCGGTACCGGGCGTCAGCGCGGTCGACGCAGCGGTCGTGGCGATCATCCCGTGGGTATGTGCCGGCATCTGGGTCGAGAGCAGCGTGACCGTTTCGGTTCCCGAAACCTGGCCAATGACGTAATTGCTGAGCCCAGGGCCTTGCCCTTGGTGGATCGGCAGGCGCCCGCGCAGATCGGGCACGGCGAAAGTAGTCTGGCCATCGCCGCCGTAGGTGGTGCCGATCAGGGTGAACAGGGTTTCGTATTCGGCGATCGACAGCAGGCTGCCATCGCAGGCCTGCCAGCCATTGGGCGTCCGGCCGAAGCCGAGCATGCGGATTTCTCCGATGAAAGGTTGGGACATGGGAATGCACTCCATTGATTCGGTGGGCGGCCGCGCGTCGAAGGACGCGACAGGACCGCGGTGTTCGTATCCGACGCGTCGCGCGCGCCGTCTCGATCAGGCGTCAGTTGCGCGACGGGAAGATACCTTGCAGCGCGATGCAGAAATTGATCGTGGTGTAGGGCTGCAGGTTCGGGTGCGACTGGTTGCCGCCGGCGGGTGCCACCGACTGCGCGTTCATCACCACGGGGGCACCGGTCAAGGGCGCATACAGGTTGGCCGCTGTTGCGCTGTTGGTGCTGGTGGCGAACACGCGGGTCGCGGGAATCCGGTTGTCGCCGGGACTGGTCGACGCGTTCATGGCATGCGTATGCGCCGGGATATTGGTCTGCAGCAGCGTCACGTTCTCGACGCCCCCGGTCTGACCGATCTGTACCGCTGGCGGCTGCCAGCCCGGATCGACCGAACTGGCGTAGCCGACGGGCGTGCGGCTGCGCAGGTCGGGCAGTGCGAAAGTCGTCTGGCCATTGCCCCCGTACTGCGTCCCCAGCAGCGAGAACAAAGCCTGATTCTGTGCGATCGGCAGCAACTGCCCATTGCATTGCCCGAAGAACTTGGGCGCAAAACTGAAGCCGGCCATCATGATCTGGCCGATGAAGAATTCGCTCATCGAATTATCCTCCCCTTGGATGGTATGCGCGACGCGTCTTGCGCCGGGCGGGCCTACTCTGAACCTCCACCCCCGGCCCGACAAGGCCCCATGGCCGGCGAGGCATCCCGACCGTTCGGCAGCAAGGGACTTCCCCTCGCCCCTCGATCCTGCTCCAATGCGTGGTCAATCGCATGCAGTGCGCGTGACCATTGGCCGAATATCGGCCCGGGTCGCGTTCGACGCTTTAAAGCACGCGAATTGGCTTTGTCGGCGTTTCAGGGTGGGCGCCGAACTCCAGGGGAGCAGGGAAATGCAGCAGCAGTCCGTCGTCCGTACGCGTTCGTCGCGTTTCGCCATTTTCTTCCGCGCTCAATGGCTGCTCTTCGCCATTCTGCTGTGGCCCGCGCTGGCGTCCGCACAGACCTCGCCGTATTGCCCGGCGCAAAACCTGACGGTCGCCAATGGCGGATCGGTGACGTCGATCGATCTGGCTGCATGCGATGGTCCTTTCAATTTCGGCATGGGCGGGCCCTTCGCCCCGTTCCTGCCGGTCAACGGCTCGGTCATCCTGAGTCCCCAGAGCGGTGCGGGTAACCAGACGGTCACCTACACCCACAACGGTACTGCGACCACCACGGACACGTTCGCGCTGGAAGACGAGAACGGTGACGAGCTGACCTTCAACGTCACCATCACCCCGCCGACCTCGGCGATCGTCGTGTCTCCGGCCTCCCTGCCGACCCTGACCGCCGGCACGCCCTTCAGCCAGACGCTGACCTCCAGCGGCGGCGTAGCGCCTTATACCTATATATTGAGCGGCGGCACGCTGCCGGTCGGCCTGACACTGTCGCCCGCCGGCGTGTTGTCAGGTACGCCTACGCAGCGCGGCGGTTACGCATTCGGCGTGCGCTCGCAGGACAACATCGGCGATTTCGTCGTCAAGGGTTACAACGGCACGGTTCAGAACCCGAGTCTGGCGCTCGTTCCGGCCAGCGTCACTGCGATCCAGGGCGCCGCCTTCTCGCAGGCGCTCTCCACCGCCGGCGGCGTCGCTCCGCACACCTATCTTCTTGAAACCGGCGCCTTCCCGGCCGGCATCAGCATCTCCAGCGCCGGCGTGGTCAGCGGTACCACCGCCGCCGCACCCGGCAACTATCCGGTCACGCTGCGCGTCACCGACGCCAGCACCGGCCCGGGCAGCTACTTCGAACTCGAACCCTTCACCGTCACCGTCAGCCCGCCGCCGACGGTCTCGATCGCGGTCGCCCCGGCCAGCGTCAGCGAGGACGGCGCTACCAATCTCATCTACACCGTCACCCGCAGCCTGAACCTGTCGTCGCCGACGGTGGTCAACATCACCACCGGCGGCACCGCCACGGCCGGCACGGACTACACCGGCGGCGTCGCCACGGTGAGCATCCCGGCCGGCGCGACCGCCGCGACCATCACCATCAATCCGACCGTCGACGCCACCGTCGAAGCTAACGAGACCGTGATCCTCACGGTCGCGGCCGGCACCGGCTACACCGTCGGCGCGCCTGCCAGCGCCACGGGCACGATCCTCAACGACGATGTGCCCAGCGCGACCATCGCGGTCGCCCCGGCCAGCGTGAGCGAAGACGGTGCGACCAATCTGGTCTACACCGTCACCCTGAGCCAGGCGCCGCTGGTTGCGACCGCGGTGAACTTCACCGTCGCCGGCACCGCCACGTCCGGTACCGATTACGCGGCCGTGACCTCGCCGGTCACGATCGCCGCCGGCGCCACCACCGGCACGGTGGTGGTCAATCCGACCGCCGACGCCACCCTTGAAGCCGACGAGACGGTGATCCTCACCCTCGCGGCGGGCACCGGCTACACCGTCGGCGCGCCGGCCAGCGCGACCGGCACGATCCTCAACGACGATCTGCCGACGTTGACTATCAACGACGTGACCCTGGCCGAAGGCAATGCCGGCACCACCAACGCCACCTTCACCGTCAGCCTCAGCACACCGGCCGGCCCGGGCGGCGTCACCTTCGATATCGCCACCGCCAACGGCACCGCCATCGCGGGCGTGGACTACGTCGCCAACAGCCTGACCGGCCAGACCATCCCGGCCGGCGCCAGTACCTACAGCTTCACCGTGCTGGTGAACGGCGACACGCTCAACGAGGCGACCAAGACCTTCTTCGTCAACGTCACCAACGTGACCGGCGCGGTCGTAGGCGACGGCCAGGGCGTGGGCACCATCGTCAACGACGACCCGCTGCCGTCGCTGTCGATCAACGACGTCACCGTGATCGAAGGCAATGCAGGCACGGTCAACGCCGTGTTCACCGTCACCCTCAGCGCCGCCAGCGGTCAGACGGTGGGCGTCAACTACGCGACCGCCGACGGTACCGCCGTCGCGCCGGGCGATTACACCGCCAACACCGGCACGCTGAACTTCACGCCGGGCCAGGTCACGCAGACCATCACGGTGCTGGTGAACGGCGACATCACGCCGGAAGCCAACGAGACCTTCACCGTCGGCCTCAGCGGCGCGACCAACGCCACCATCGCGGACGCGACCGGCGTCGGCACCATCACCAACGACGACGTGCCGGTGACGGTCAACCCGGCCACGGTTCCGAACGGCACCGTCGCGGCGGCCTACAGCCAGACGATCACCGCGAGCGGCGGCGTCGCGCCGTACACGTTCGCGGTCACCGCGGGCGCCCTGCCGGCCGGTTTGACCCTCTCTCCGGGCGGTGTCCTCAGCGGCACGCCGACGGCTGGCGGCACCTTCAACTTCACCGTCACCGCGACCGACAGCAGCGCGTTCCCGGGCCCGTTCGCGGGTAGCCGCGCCTACACGCTGGTGGTAAATGCGCCGACCATCGTGCTGCCGGCGACTCCGCTGGCGGGTGGCACCCTGGGTGCGGCGTATTCGGCCGCGATCGCGCCGGCCACCGGCGGCACCGCACCGTATGCCTATGCGGTCACCGCCGGCGCACTGCCGGGCGGTCTGACCCTCAATGCCGCGACCGGCGCCATCACCGGCACCCCGAGCGCGCTGGGCACGTTCAACTTCAGCATCACCGCGACCGACAGCAGCACCGGCACCGGCCCGTACACCGCGACGCAGGCCTACAGCATCGTGGTGGTCGACAACCCGCCGGTCGCCAACAATGGCACGCTTACCGTGGCCTACAACGCCGCCGCCACGCCGGTGCCGCTCAACATCACCGGCGGCACGCCGACCTCGGTCGCCATCGCGACCCCGGCCAGCAACGGCACCGCCATCGCGACGGGCACCACGATCACCTACCAGCCGACGGCCGGTTTTGCGGGCACCGACAGCTTCACCTACACCGCGACCAACAGCGGCGGCACCTCGGCGCCGGCTACGATCACGGTGACGGTCAACGACCCGGTCATCACCATCACCGCGAGCGGCGGCTTCGCCGCCACCGTCGGCACGCCGTACACCCAGACCTTCACCTGGAACGGCGGCGCGCAGCCGTGGAGCGGCTATCAGGTCACCAACCTGCCGGCTGGCCTGTCGATCACCGGTACCACCGCCAACAGCGTGACGGTCTCCGGCACGCCCTCCCAGGCGGGCAGCTTCACGCTGAATGCGTCGGCCACCGACAGCAGCACCGGCAACGGGCCGTATGCGGTCGGTCGGGCGTTCACGTTGACTGTGGCCGGTCCGACCCTGGCGCTGGCGCCTGCCAGCACCACGTTCGTCGCGCCTTACAGCGTCGCGTATTCGCAGAGCTTCACCGCCAGCGGCGGCATCGGCCCGTACACCTATGTGCGGACCGGCACGCTGCCCCCGGGCCTGAGCTTCGCCGGGAACACCGTGTCCGGTACGCCGACGACGCCGGGAAGCTTCAGTTTCACCATCACCGCGACCGACACCGGCGCCACCGGCACCGGCGCGCCGTTCACCGTCGCGCAGAACTACACCATTACGGTGGCGGCGCCGACGATCGTAGTGAACCCGGCCACGTTGCCCAACCCGGCCGCGGGTACCGCCTACAGCCAGACGATCACCGCCACCGGTGGCGCGGCGCCGTACGGTTTCGCCGTGAGTGCCGGCAGCCTGCCCACCGGCATCACGCTGGCAACAGGCGGTGCGCTGTCCGGCACCTCGAATGCGGTCGGCACCTTCAACTTCACGGTCACCGCGACGGACGTCAACGGCCAGACCGGCAGCCGCGCCTACAGCGTGACCATCAACGCGCCGACGCTGACCCTGACGCCGGCCGCGGGCACGCTCACCGCGACCTACGGTGCCCCCTACTCGCAGACGTTCACCGCAGGCGGCAGCCCCGGCCCGTACAGCTATGTGCTAACCGGCGCCTTGCCGGCCGGCGTCACCTTCAGCGGCAACACGCTGTCGGGCACGCCGACCACTCCGGGCAGCTACCCGATCACCGTCACCGCCACCGACACGGTGCTGACCGGTGCGGGCGCGCCGTACTCGATCGCCCAGAACTACACCCTGAACGTGCCCGCGCCGACCATCGTGGTCAATCCGGCCACGCTGCCCAATCCGGTCGCGGGTACGGCCTACAGCCAGACGATCACCGTGACCGGCGGCGTCGCGCCGTATGGTTTCGCCGTGAGCGCCGGCAGCCTGCCGTCCGGGCTGACCCTGACCACCGGTGGCGTGCTGTCGGGTACCTCGTTCGAGGTCGGTACGTTCAACTTCACCGTCACCGCGACCGATGCCAACGGCCAGACCGGCGCCCGTGCCTACACCGTGACCATCGCCGCGCCGACACTGACGATGACGCCGGCCGCGGGCACGCTGACGGCACCTTACGGTGTCGCCTACTCGCAGACGTTCACGGCGAGCGGTAGTCCTGGCCCGTACAGCTACGTGCTGACCGGCGCCCTGCCGGCCGGCGTCACCTTCAGCGGCAACACGCTGTCGGGCACGCCGACCGCTCCGGGCAGTTACCCGATCACCGTCACCGCCACCGACACGTCACTGACAGGTGCGGGCGCGCCGTTCTCGATCGCCCGGAACTACACGCTCAATGTTCCGGCGCCGGCCATCGTGGTGAATCCGGCCACGCTGCCCAACCCGACCGCAGGTACGGCCTACAGCCAGACGATCACGGTGACCGGCGGCGTCGCGCCGTACAGCATCGCGGTGACCAGCGGCAGCCTGCCCACCGGGTTGACTTTGACCACCGGCGGCGTGCTGTCGGGTACCTCGTTCCAGGTCGGCACGTTCAACTTCACGATCACCGCGACCGACGCCAACGCCGTCGCCGGCAGCCGCGCCTACACCGTCCAGGTCCAGCCCGGCGCAGTGCTGAGCGTCGGCCCGGCGAGCTTGCCCGGGGCCACCAGTGGGTCGGCTTATGCGCAAACTGTGGTGGCGACCGGCGGGACCGGCAGCGGCTATTCT
>JAYUUH010000566.1:0-7850 GCA_043754745.1 Lysobacter sp. | reverse complement strand
AACGGCAGCGGCTTTACAGGTTATTTTGCTTGCTAACCCTCGATTCCGGCAGACAATCATCATGAAAAAACTCATCGTCGTCCTCCTTCTGCTGGTAGCGGGTCTTTACTGGTACTCAGGTCGAAGCGACGTACAAACGATTACCGAAGCCGATGTCCGCGAGTTCTACCGGCTGCAATTCGAGCCGGCCAATGTTCTGGACGCGGAACTCGCATGCACCACCATGGCGGAAGAATACAGTTCCGTCGAAACGAATCATTCGCCCGGCGCGGACCCTGTAACGATGACGTTCGACAAGACAAAGTCATGCGGAGGCGCGCGTGAAAGTGCCGAGATGCTGAAGAAGCTCATTCTGGCGGCCGGTGCGCAACCGCAGGTTTCGTACACGCTTCGTTCGATCGAGATTTCACCGGATGGCGGCACGGCGACCGTGAAGATCGCCAGCAAATTCCGCATTCCAGGGAAAATGAAGATCGAATCGTCCGGTACGTCTTCACTCGTCAAGCGAGGCGACAAGGTGCTCGCGTTGGGCGGCGAAAACACCAATCATCTTGGCCGGGACTGAGCGCTGTCCCATCATTGCGGTGCAGCCAGTGGACGGAGATGGCGTAAGCGCAAGTGGATGCAGCGCCGGGGCGCGTTAGAACTCATCTGGGGTAATGGGGCATGGAGAAGAGCACGAAGAGCATCATCGGCGGCGTAGTCGTGATCGTCGCTTTTTTGGGGATCAGGTACGGGCTTGGTCAGTATCGCGAGATGCAGTCGACGCTGGACGAGGAGATCGTCTACGCGTATTACCAGAAGCAGATCAACGCCATGCGCACCTTCGATGCCGAAACGCAGTGCAAGATGATGCATCCGCGGTTCCGGGGCGTGGATCAGTCGCGCACGCCCGACGGCGAGCGGACGGTGGTGATGGATCGTAACGAGACCTGCAAGGGGCTGCGTGAAGCGATGGATACCATGAAAGCCATGGTGAAGGCACTGAAGATCGAGCCCGACATGAAGTTCACGATCGAGTCGGTCGATCTTTCGCCGGATCGCCGCCAGGCGACGGTCAAGCTGCGTTACTCGCTGGAGTTTGGCAAGAAGGCTTCGGTCGCGGCCACCGGAGTCGATACGCTGATGCGCCACAAGGGCGATGTGTATGTGATCAACAGCGAGTCGAAAACCGTCGTCAAATAGCGGCGGTCGCGTCTTCAAGCTCCCGCAACGCTCCGCTTGCGCTTCGCGTCACATCGACGGGATCCGCGGACAGCCCGCGATCCTCGAATGGAGCACGCAATCGGCGGGTTTTGCCTTGCGACAGGACATCATCCATCCGCTTAGGTTTTCGGACCGTTATCGCTGCCCGTTCTCCAGCAGGCTTGGGCTTGGGGATATCTGGATGATGGCCTGGATCATTGTGCATCCGGACGCTTCCCATTCTTTTCTTCGCGCTTCGCATTGCGAAGATAGATCGCTTGTCCTACCAGGGACGTCGCAAGAATGGCCGTATTCGTGAACACGAAAACGCGGTCGCCCACCATCGCGCTATAGGCAACGAAGCCGATACTGGCCGCGATCTGACCCGCGAACAGTCCTGCGGATACGCCTTTCGATGATCGCTCTTTCCATTGCGTGCGCACCTGGCTGATCAGCGTGAACAGCAGAATGGCCGAAGCGATCCAGCCTATCCAATCCTTGATCGTCATCGCGATGGTTCCAGATTGCGGACGGAGGGCCGCGAAGATGTGCGAATCAGCAGCAACAACCGTGCCATCCGGCGGATGCGGAAGATCGGGACGCAACGCTTTGCCTTTGGCATGTGCAATACACAGGCGATGGCAACTTTTGCCTCGATGCAATTCGCCTGATGCAGTGCGATCTGCATTGCCGCGCGACGGTATTTGCGCACGACATTGTTGCAGTACCCGTGGTCCGGTCGGGCTGCCGCCGCTGCGAACTGGAGGCATGAATCTTGCATATCTTCCACGCATTCGATCGAAAACCGTTTCATCCGCAAGCCGTTTCATCGAAATCGCCTGGAGATTCGTATGCCTCGTCCGATCTGGTCCGGAACGCTTTCATTCGGTCTGTTGAACGTGCCTGTTTCGCTGATGTCCGGCGAGCGTCGCATCGACCTGCACTTCCGCATGCTGGATTCGCGCAACAACGCGCCGGTCCGCTACGAACGGGTCAATGCCGAAACCGGCGAAGAAGTCGCATGGAAGGACATTGTCAAGGCCTTCGAATACGATAAAGGCAGCTATGTCGTGCTCGAGGCCGAGGACATCAAGGCCGCCGCGCCCGAGAGCCACGAGTCGGTCGAGGTGGAAGCCTTCATCGACGCGACCGCAATCGGTCCCCAGTATTTCGAGAAGCCCTACATCCTGGTTCCCGGCAAGAAAGCCGAGAAGGGCTATGTGCTGCTGCGGGAGACGCTAGCCGCGACCGGCAAGATCGGCATCGCACGGGTCGTGATCCGCACGCGGGAGTATCTGTCGGCGGTGATGCCGCAGGGAAACGCGTTGATGCTTATCCTGCTGCGCTTCCCGCAGGAGCTGGTGGACGCCGAGGATTATAAGCTGCCGACCGGAAAGGCAGGCGACTACCGCATTTCCGCGCAGGAAATGAAGATGGCGACCCAGTTGATCGAATCGATGTCCGGCGTATGGAAGCCGGGCGATTTCCGCGACGAATTCCGCGAGCGCCTGACGAAGGTCATCCAGAAACGCATGAAATCCCAAGGCGTGGTCAAGTCCATGGACGACGAGGAAGATCGTGTCCCGGAAGGCGCGGCCACCAATGTGGTTGACTTCATGTCGCTGCTGGAGCAAAGCCTGGCCACCAAAAAACGCACGCCGGCCAAGAAGGCGGTCGCCGAAGTGGTCGCCGCCAAGAAAAAGGCGAAACCCGCAAAAACCGCTGCCAAGCGCGCCGCGCCCGCCAGCAAGAAAGCGCCGAAGGCGGGCTGACCTTCGCAGAGCGGGGACTGCAGGACGACGATCCGATATGACGCTGACCGAATACGCGCGCAAGCGGCGCTTCGATAAAACGCGCGAGCCGAGCGCCTCCGGAAGAAAGAGCGCTTCGGGACGGCCGATCTTCGTGGTGCAACTGCACCATGCCAGTCACCGGCATTACGATTTCCGGCTGCAGGTCGGCGATACGCTGCGCAGCTGGGCCGTTCCGAAAGGGCCAAGCTTCGATCCTTCGGTGAAGCGCCTCGCCGCCGAGGTCGAAGACCATCCCATCGACTACGCCGCGTTCGAAGGCGAAATTCCGGCCGGCGAATACGGCGGCGGACATGTGGCCCGCTTCGATGGCGGGATCTGGTCCACGTCGGGCGATGCGCGGGAACAGCTTGAAAAAGGCCATCTGCGCTTCGAGCTGTTCGGCGACAAGCTCAAGGGCGGTTGGCACCTGATCCGCAGCGGGAGGGCGTCTTCCAAGCCCCAGTGGCTGCTGATCAAGGACAAGGACCGGCACGCGGGCGCTCTGGAAGCCGACGACCTGCTTTCCGATGTGTCGCCGCCCTTGCGTGGCGCAGGCGCGCGTGCGACGTCGGCAAAGGTCGGAAAGCGATCCGCCTCCACGCGCGCAGCCGTGGAATCCAAGGGCGAACGCAGGTCCGCAGGACGCGATCAATGGGCAAAGAAAGCCTGCGCCCTGCGGGGCGCCGAAAAACGGGCTGTTCCGGCCGAGCCTCCGGCGCTGCAACTCGCGACCGCGGTGGCAGCGCCGCCGCGCGGGGAACATTGGGTGCACGAAATCAAATGGGACGGCTACCGGATCGCGGCGATGATCGAAGAAGGTCGCGTGCGGCTGTGGTCGCGCAACGGTATCGAATGGACGGCGAAGCTGCCTGACATCGTCGATGCGCTTTCGCGACTGGGGCTGCGCGACGCCGCGATCGACGGCGAACTGATCGCCGGCCGCGGCGGCCGCAAGGATTTCCCGCTGCTGCAATCGACGCTGTCGGGCGACCGCCATGCGCCCCTGGTGTACGTCGCATTCGATCTGCTGCACGTGGATGGCGTGTCCCTCGCCCGGGTCGCGCTGACCGAGCGGAAGGTGCTGCTGGCCGCCTTGCTCGCGGCGCCGGGCGACCACATCGCGCTCAGCACCCACAGCACAGGCGACGGCGCCGCGGCCTTCGACGCGGCGGTGGGCGAGGGCTTCGAGGGCATCGTCTCCAAACGGGGAGATGCTGGGTATCGCGCGGGCCGCGGCAAGGATTGGCTCAAGATTCGGACGCTCGACACCGAAGAGTTCGCGGTCGTTGGTTACACGCCGCCGAAAGGCCGTCGCGAAGGCTTCGGATCGCTGTTGCTGGCGCGCCGCGAAGGCAGCGGATGGGCGTACGCCGGGAAGGTGGGAACAGGATTTTCCGACGCATTGCTGAAAGATCTGCGTCGGCGCATCGATACGGCGGGCACGAAAATCCCCAGCGTCCGCGTGCCGGCGAACGATACCGATCTGCGCTTGGCGAAATGGTTCGAGCCGCGCTTCGTTGTGGAGGTGGCCAGTCGTGGCGTCGGTACGAACGGGCTGCTCCGGCAGCCGTCCCTCAAAGCGGTTCGCCTCGATAAAACGATCGCCGATCTCCCTTCCAACCGGACGAAGACCGTGAACCAGCCCCCGGAAACGCAACGCAGGAAGAAGGCCGGATCCTCGATCAGCAGCCCGACCAAAGTGCTGTTTCCCGGCGACGGCGTCACCAAGCAGGACGTCGCGGATTACTACGCGGCGGTGATGCCGCGATTGCTTCCGGAGATCGTCGATCGCCCGCTGTCGGTCATCCGTTGCCCGGGCGGGATCGAAGGCAGCTGTTTTTTCCAGAAGCATCATTCCGCCGGGGTCGAAGGCGTGGATGTCGTGCAGATCGAAGAAAAGGACGGGGCGTCGGACGATTATCTCGTGGTGCGGGACGCCGCTGCGGTGATGGCGCTGGTCCAGGCGAACACGCTCGAATTCCATCCGTGGGGCGCGAAAGCCGGCGTTCCGGATCGCGCCGACAGGCTGGTGTTCGATCTCGATCCCGGTCCGGGCGTGGCGTGGACCGAGGTCCGCGCCGCGGCGCGGCTGATCCGCCGGCTGCTCGCGGTGATAGATATCGAATGTTTCCTGCGCACATCGGGCGGCAAGGGACTTCATGTCGTCGTGCCGCTGCAGCCGACCGTGGCCTGGGACATCGCCAAACCGTTCGCCCATGCCTTCGCGGAATCGATGGCGCGGCTGCACCCGGATCGATTCGTCGCGACGAGCACGAAGAGCCGCCGCAATGGCCGGATTTTCGTGGACTACCTGCGCAACGGACGCGGCGCGACCAGTGTGGCCTCGTACTCGCTGCGCGCGCGGCCCGGCGCGCCGGTGGCGATGCCGATCGCATGGGATGAACTCTCGCGCGTCGGCAGCGGGGATGCATTCGTCCTGGGGGCGCCGTTGCTGCGCCGAATCGCACGTCGAGCCGATCCATGGGACGGCATCGACAAAATCAGGCAGCGCCTGCCGACGATCGCCGGCAGCGATCCGGCCGGCAATGGCGCGCGCGGCACGGCGCCGACCAAGACCCCGACCAGAAAGAAGCCGCTGTCGTGAACGTTCGATGGGCGACAGCGAACATGCCGACAATGATCGGAGGCCAAGCGCATGCAATATCGACTTGACCATGATCGTCATTCGCGGATCGTCGAGCGCCTGATACAGCCGCCATCGGTAGGGCAGTGCCTGGCTTACGAAGACATGATCGACGTACCGCCGCAATTCGATGTTTTCGCGCGGGAACACTACTCGAAGCACTACGCGACGACCGGCATTCCATGGCGGGACGTTTGCCCGGCCTATGCGCTGGCGCTCATGGCTTACGGCAGCTATCGCATGCCGGAAGACAACGCCGAGATCGAAACGCTCTGGGAGGAACTCGCGCCTTCGCGCCTGGCGTGGCGCGATGCAAAGGCGATCGTGGCGGAGGTCTGGGACGGGCTGGATCGGAATGGCGGAGCCACGGCGGCTTGAACTGTCGCGCCTCGTAGTGGTTCGACGACACGACTATCCCGCCAACTTTCGGCGGGCCGGTGCCCGCGACACATGCGGATGTCCGGGCACATGCCAGCGCCATGGATAGTCCACCGCTTTCGAGATGCCGATGCGTGGACCGACGACCGTATCGACAGGCGGCGGCGTCCCGTCGTCGACCAATCGGATGCCCTGCGTCCCTTCCACCAGATCCGCGCCATCCAGTGCGCCCGTGATGCCGAATGCCTGCGCCAGCCGTGCGGGTCCGCTGCCGATGTGCCGATCCTTGGCGGGACGACCGCGCGCATGGCGCATGGCTTTGATATTCCCCATGGGCTCGATCGCGCGCACCAGCACCGCGGATCCTTCTCCCGGTTCGCCGCATACGACGTTCGCGCACCAGTGCATGCCATAGGTGAAATAGACGTACAGATGTCCGCAAGGACCGAACATCGTAGCGTTGCGCCGAGTCTGTCCCCGCCAGGAATGAGCGGCCGGGTCATCGACACCGCGATAGGCTTCGACTTCGACGATCCGTCCGGCGCGGCCATCGTCGGATACAAGGATCTTATTCAGAAGATCGGGAGCGACCGTCAACGGATCCCGGCAATGGAAGCTGCGGGGCAATGGGCGCCAAGGAACTGCCGGCATAGCGTTGTGGCCTCGTCGGCGGATGGCTGATGTCGGAAAGATACAAACTAATGCCGTCGCGATGCGGTGTCACCGCCTCCATCAGAATCTGGGGCGCCATGCCCAGCCCTGCGATGTTGGGCGGCACGCGCGAGCGATGGAACCCACATCGCCCCGATGACCCGATGCCGTTCCGGCATCGGGTCGCCTGCATTCCGACCGATGGATCGACCGGCAGCCTTCAAATCACCGGAGGATCGGTATCCCGCTCCGGGTGACGGTGCTTGCCCAAGGCCTCGATGAACTGGAGCGTGGCCTTCGAATTTCCGACATCGGCGCGGAGCAACCCTGCATCCTCATAATCCGGCGCCAGGCCCGCCGCATCGAGCAGGCCGCCACCCGATCCCACGGCGAGGATGGTCTTGCAGTGCCTGATCTGATCGCGGACGAATTCGACCGCACGACCATCCGCGCGCAGCGCAGCGAGCAGATTCTCGCCATCCGGCACGATCATGCCGTCGAACAGCACGCCGGGTTCATTTTCCAGCGACGCGTCCGCATCGATCGTCATCCCCTTCAGGGCGTCGTACAGGCCGATGCGGGTGCCGACGAAGCGCACCATGGCACCCGCCGTCTGCAGCGCGTCGTGAGTGGCGGCAAGCCATGTGGTATCGATCCCGGCTTCCACCAGGATCGCCACCTTGCGCGTGCGCACGCCCCCATCGCCGGGACGAGCCAGCAACGACAGCGCGGGCGAGGGCGTGATCGGATCGTTCGATGCGGCGATCAGGCGCGGCATCGGATCGGGCAATGCGCGCATGCCCAGCCCTTCGGCCACGGTGAGCGCCAGGGCGTCCGACACGTTGCGCAACATCGATACGGTGCGTTCGCGGATGGCCGGGATGGTCACCTTGCTCAGTTCGAAGCGAAACGCGGCCGCGATGTGCGCCTTTTCCAGATCGGTCTGGCTTTCGAAGAACAGCGTGGCCTGACGGAAGTGTTCGGCGAATTTCTCCGGCTTGGCGCGCAGTTCGACCGCATCGACCGGCTCGGGAAACGCCACGAAACCGGCCGCTCCCGCCTGGAACGGGCATCCACCGCCGAGCGAGTTGGGCTCGTACGCGACCCGACCTCGGGGAACGGACTGGCGGTGTAGTCCGTCGCGCTGGTTGTTGTGCACCGGTTTCAGTGGCGCATTGATCGGGATCTCGTGAAAATTC
>JAYUUH010000565.1:0-2668 GCA_043754745.1 Lysobacter sp. | reverse complement strand
GCGGCACGGGCTTCGATACGATCACCTTGGAGCCGCGCCGCCCCTGGCGCTGGGCGGCGCCCCGCCATTGGCCCGGCGCCGAACGCGGCTATGGCGATGCCTTCGCGTCGCTGCTCACCGCACCGCCCACGCTGGCCATAGGCTGCGGCCGCCAAGCCGCACTCGCCACGCGGCTGCTGAAGGCGCGCGGTACCCGGACCGTGCAGATCCTAGATCCGCGGCTCGACCCCACGCACTGGGATCTGGTCGTGGTGCCCGAACACGACCCACTGCGCGGCCCGAACGTCATCCCGATGCTCGGCAGCCTGCATCCGGTCGACGACCGCTGGCTCGCCGACGCGCGGCACGATCACGCCGCTTACGCGAATCTGCCCGCGCCACGCACCGCCTTCCTGCTGGGCGGCAACAGCGCGCATGCGCGCTTCGACCGGATGGCGTTCGAAGTGATGGCGGCGAAATTCGAGGCGGTGCTCGCAGGCGAAGGCGGCAGCGTGCTGATCACCACCTCGCGGCGCACCGACCCCGAACTGATCAAAGCCCTCGCCCACCGCTACGACGACACGCCCGGCGTGGTCTGGCGGGGTGCGGAAGACGGCCCCAATCCGTATCCCGGCCTGCTGGCGTGGGCGGACCGGATCGTGTGTTCGCCCGATTCGGTCAACATGATGTCGGAAGCCTGCGCCACCCGCGTGCCGGTGTTCGTGTTCGACCCGGGACGCGTGCGCGGGCGGCCGCGCGCGTTCGTCGAAGCCTTAATCGCGCGCGGACGGATCCGGGCGATGGACGCTTCGCTCGCGCCGTTCGATGTAGAACCCCTGCGCGAGGCCACGCGGGTGGCGGCGCTCGTGTCCGAGCGCTTGGAATTCAAGAGAGCGGGCTAGGCGTCCGTGGACTGCGAAGCGGCGTTCTTCTTCACCGCACGCATGCCGATCGCCGCTGCGCCCATCACCAGGACCGCCAACAGCGGCCTTTTCTTCAAGGTGCGTACCGCGCCCAAAGCCAATGCCGCCAACCAAGGACGGCGAGTGAACGAGCTGGCGAGCAACCCCATCCAGCCGCTGCGGCCGGCGACCGCAGCACTGATGCCGCCCGCGACGGATGCGAAATTGCGCATCCTCCCGGTGCTGACCCGCAGTACGCGCAGCGCCGCCGCCACTTCCGCACGTTCGATTGACGCACGCATGCGCAACATCTCCATGCGCAGTTCGCGATTAACGGACTTGTCGCTCATCGCGCCTCCATGTTGGTCTCTTCCGCCGCTTGCTGGGCGCGGGCAACGAACACATCGCGATCGTTGGACAGCTCATGCAACGTTTGCGAGAGCACCGGCGGGGCGGCGGCGACTTCCCCCATCAGCTTGCGCAACACCAGTACAGCGCCCAGCGCGTACAGCACCAGCAGCACCGCCAGCGTGATCCAGCCCAGATGCGGCCACAGCACCACCGTAAGCAGCGCCGACCCGATGATCAGGGTGAGCAACAGCAGGACAAAGACCAGCAAAGACAGCGTGAACCAGCGGACGATCTGGGCGCGCGCCTGGGCGAGTTCCAGCGATGCGAACTCGGCTCGCGAGAGCAGCAGATTGACCGTGGCCGCCGAAAGGCGGCGCACGGCGTCTAGGGGCGAAGCCGAAGCCATGATGGCTCGATCAGCGACGCGAGACGAGCAGACCGACCAGGAAGCCGACGCCGGCAGCCACACCGATCGCACCCCACGGATGATCGTGAACGAAGTCGTCGGTGGCGCGGGCTGCTGCGCGGGTGTTCGTGGCGACAGCGCTCTGTGCGTCGTGCAGACGCTGCTTGGCGTGGCCGAGGGCCTCGCTGGCGCGGGCGCGCAGGGCCTGCGCGCGTTCGCCGGTCGCGTTGGCAGCTTCGTCGAGCAATGCTTCGACGTCGTCCAGGACGACCTTGGCGTCGGTGACCAGCTCATCGGTATTCAGGATATTGATCTTCGACATGGTTGACTCCGTGAATTTGGGTGGGGGAATGCATTCGGGATAGATCCGGAAACATCGGACTTGGCGCCTGGATGGGCTCAGTTCAAGAGGATGCGTACGTCGGGATTTTTCCCCGGCGAGGAGCATACCGCGCGAAACGCTCGAAGCGACTTTCGTCATCGCCCGCGCCGCTCGCTTCCGTTCACACATGGCGATGCAGACCGAATCCGATGGAAAAACAAGCACCTGCGCGTGCATTGCGCATGAAACCGACGATTCATTCGTGCAGAACGCAGCGCGTGGAACATGACATCCGGGGTACCGCGCGAAGTCCGCTCATCCGTCGACGCTGCCCGATGCGAATGCCGCCGCCGCGGCGATGACCGCCCGCGCATCGGCGACCTCGGCATCCGGAGCGACGATCCGCGTCCGCCGATCCAACGTGCAGGCCAGGCCCGCATCGAGCAGCGTCGCATGCGCCGCGTGCAGGCGCGTGGCGGCGGCGACGTCGAACACGCCTTCCGTCCGCAGCGCGGCGATCAGTCCCGGCGTGTCGCGCGGATCGAGCAACGCCGGGCTTGCGGCGGACTCGCGCAGCACGCAGTACTGCAGCAGGAATTCGAGATCGACCAGACCGCCCTCGCCCTGCTTCAGATCGAAGCGTTCGGCGCTGGAACGGTCCAGCTCAGCGCGCATCCGCGCACGCATCGACGCCACATCCTCGAGCAG
>JAYUUH010000564.1:0-2668 GCA_043754745.1 Lysobacter sp. | reverse complement strand
CCCGCAATTCGAACTGGCGCTGGTCACCAATCGCGGCGTGAAGGTGTACCCGAAGGGAATGACCCAGACCCTGTGTACCGATCACTGGCGCTGCCGTTTTCCCGCGGCCGAGGGACATGCGCCGCGCCCGCACGACATCGCCGCGCTGTTGCTGCGCTTGGCCGAAGCCGGCTTCGATGCGGTCAAGACCGAGAACCTGTACACCTTCGACGGCGTGCGCGGGTACTCGCAGGCGCAAGGCGAATAACTGCGGCGATGCGAACAGTCCATCCCTACGACGGCAGGACCATCGCGCTGGCGACGATGCATGGCAAGGCCGAAGCCCTGGCGCCGGCCTTCGCCATGCTGGGCGCATTCCTGGCGATACCGGAAGGCGTCGACACCGATGCGCTCGGCACCTTCAGCGGCGAGATACCGCGTCTGCAGTCGCCGCTCGAAACCGCGATCGCCAAAGCCCGGATGGCGATGGCAGCGACGGGCCTGCCGCTCGGTCTCGCGACCGAGGGCAGTTTCGGCCCGGACCCGCTGATCGGATTCGTGTCGATCCACCGCGAACTGGCGGTGCTGGTCGACGATCTCCATGGCCAGGTCGTCTGCGAATGGCGCAACAGCCACGAAACCAATTTCGCCAGCATCGTGGTGGATGGCGCATCTGCGGCGGACGACGCACAGCTCGTGCGCTGGGGCTTTCCGGCGCATGCGCTGATCGTGCGCGGCGAACCCGGCGGGCCGATCTTCAAGTCGCTGCGCGATCGCCGGCGATTGGATGACGCGATCGCCGCTTGCGTCGAGGCCTCGCCTAAGCGTCTGGCGAGAATCGAAACCGACATGCGTGCGCACCTCAATCCGACCCGGATGCGCCAGATCGCGCTGCTGGGCGAGCGTCTGGTCGAGCGCCTGCGCTGCCAGTGTCCACGCTGCCGGGCGCCCGGGTTCGGCCGGGTCGATGTAGTGAGCGGCCTGCCCTGTGGATGGTGCGGAAATCCGACCGCAGCCGTCGTTGCAGAGATCCACGGCTGCGCTGCCTGTGACGAACGCCAGCAATTGCCACGCAGCGATGGTTTGCGCCAGAGCGATCCGGCGCACTGTGATGTGTGCAACCCGTAACGGTGCGCGTCGGCGCGCCCCGACCCAGCCAGAGCCGCAGGACGGAGACGAATCGCTCCGTGTCCATCAGGACACCCGGATCGTTCGCAACACCTTGCCTAGTCCGGCGGCGGCCGGCATGCTCGTCACCACATCGGCCATCGGAATACGCCTCTTATGACCGGCCTCGACACTGCCGCGCCTCCCTCACATGTGCTGATCGCACGGCCGGACGACTGGCACGTGCATCTGCGCGACGGCGCGATGCTGCGCCATGCGCTGCCGGATACCGCACATCGCTTCGCGCGCGCGATCGTCATGCCCAATCTCGACCCGCCGGTCACCACGACCGATCAAGCGGCCGCCTATCGGCAACGCATCCTCGCGGCGCTGCCTCCGGGCATGCGCTTCGAGCCGTTGATGACGCTCTATCTCACCGAAACGACTACGCCCGAGGAGATCGCACGCGCAAAAGCCAGCGGTGTGGTTCATGCGGTCAAATACTACCCGGCCAACGCGACCACCAACGCCCATCACGGCGTGCGCGACCTGAGCCGCTGCAGCGCGGCGCTGGACGCGATGCAACGGCACGAGCTTCCCCTGCTGATGCACGGCGAAGTCACCGACAGCGAGATCGACGTGTTCGACCGCGAGGCAATCTTCATCGACCGGCATCTGACCCAGCTATTGCGCGATTTCCCGCAGTTGCGCATGGTGCTGGAGCACATCACCACCCGCAACGCAGCGCAGTTCGTCGCCGATGCGCCGGCGAATGTCGCCGCGACCGTGACCGCCCACCATTTGCTGCTCAACCGGAACGCGATGTTCGCCGGCGGCCTGCACCCGCATCACTACTGCCTGCCTGTGCTCAAGCGCGAAGAACACCGTCGGGCGCTGATCGACGCGGCGACCAGCGGCGATCCGAAATTTTTCCTCGGCACCGACAGTGCACCGCATCTTCGCCACGCCAAGGAATCGGCCTGCGGCTGCGCCGGCATCTACACCGCTCACGCTGCGCTCGAGCTGTACGCGGAAGCTTTCGAAGACGCCGGCAGGCTCGATCGGCTGGAGGGTTTCGCCAGTTTGCATGGCCCTGCCTTCTACCGCATGCCGCGCAATGCCGAGACTGTGAGCCTGGTGCATGGGGACTGGAAGGTACCGGGGCAATTCGAGATCGAAGGCGGAACGCTGGTGCCGTTCCGCGCCGGCACTCATCTTCGCTGGCGTTTGGCCGCAAGCGACGCGGCTGTCTGAAGCGGACCGCGTCTACAGTGCCGTCGGTGCGTTGATCTGCGCCTGCTTGCGCACGATCAGCATCGCAATTTCCAGGGCCTGTTCGTAGTTCAGACGCGGATCGACCGTCGTGCGGTACGCGCGCTCCAGATCGATGTCGGTGATGTCGCGCGCGCCGCCGGTGCATTCGGTTACGTCTTCGCCGGTCAGCTCCAGATGCACGCCGCCCAAACGCGTGCCCGAGGCTGCATGAAGCTCGAAAGCCTGTTCCAGCTCACTGCCGATATTGGCGAATCGGCGCGTCTTGTAGCCGTTGGACGTCGCCTCGGTGTTGCCATGCATCGGATCG
>JAYUUH010000563.1:0-7889 GCA_043754745.1 Lysobacter sp. | reverse complement strand
TCGCATTCAGGCTATGCTTTCGCTTGCTCTCGAAAGGGGATGAGTTTTCATGCCGATGCCTGTAGCCCGCCTTGAGCGGGCATTGCTGTTACTGTTCGTCGCCTCCGGGTTCGCTGGTCTTGTGTATCAGGCGATCTGGACGCATTACCTCGGGCTGGTTCTCGGCCATGCGGCGTACGCGCAAACGCTGGTGCTGGCGATTTTCATGGGGGGCATGGCGGCAGGTGCATGGTTGGTCAGTGCCAGAGGCGGGCGCTGGTCGGGCCTCATCCGTTCTTATGCGATCGTTGAATTGGTGATCGGTGCAACGGCGCTGGTATTCCATCCGCTGTTCTTGGCCTATACCGACTTGTCGCAGAGCACTGTACTTCCGGCTCTTCATGACGATGCCACAATCCGGCTGTGGCAGTGGGGCTCGGCCGCATTGCTGATCATTCCGCAGAGCGTGCTGCTGGGAATGACCTTTCCGCTGATGAGCGGGGGCTACTTGCGCGTTGCGCCCCACCAGGATGGCGAAATCCTGGGCGGCCTTTATTTCACGAACAGTATCGGTGCCGCGGCTGGTGCGCTCGCCGCGACGTTCCTGTTGTTGCCTTGGGTCGGCATGCCGGGCGCGATCATCGTCGCTGGCGTGGTCAACGTGCTGGTCGGCTTGGCTGCCTGGCGCGTCTCTGCGTCCGCGCCGGATGTTTCCAGTCAGGTTCCTCCCGCGCCAAGCGGCGTTGCCACGGAGCAAGCAGAGGATCGAAGCGGCCGTTCCCGGTTCGAATGGCTGATGCTGTGTGGGGCGGCGATCACCGGGGCCAGTTCATTCGTATATGAAATCGGTTGGATACGCCTCTTGAATCAGGCGCTTGGCACAACCGTGCATTCTTTCGAGCTGATGCTGACAGCCTTCATTCTTGGGCTCGCATTTGGCGGGCTGTGGGTTCGTCAGCGCAGCCGCAAGATACAGGATCCGGTCGCGGCGGCAGGTATCGCCCAGGTCCTGATGGGTTTGGCGGCGCTGGTGTCGCTTCTGGTCTTTGTCCAGAGTTTCCAATTGGTTGGTTGGTTCATGGGTTTCCTGCCTCGAACCGATACGGGCTACGCTTTTTTTGGCCTGGGAAGCGCTGCGGTCGCATTGCTGGTCATGTTTCCCGCGGCGTTTTTCGCGGGTATGACGCTGCCTCTGTTCACGATGTCTCTCCTGCGTCGCGGATGCGGTGAAAAAAGTATCGGCCGGATCTATGCCGCGAACACGCTTGGCGCGATCTTCGGGGTGATGATTGCCGTGCATGTGCTGATTCCGCTGCTGGGTTTGCGCCTCGCAGTGACCTTGGCTGCATTGGCGGATATCGTGCTCGGCCTGGTTCTGCTCCGAGCATTCAGTGTCGACTTCCGGCCAAAGCTCTACTTCGGCGCGTTGGCCGCGACTCTGGTGGTGGGCTCGATCAGTCTTCTGTTCGGAACCGCTGATCCACGCGCGCTGGTTTCCGGTGTATTCCGATACGGCCAGCACGAGATCAACAAAGGCACCGATGTGCAGTTCCTTCGCGACGGCAAAACCGCGACTGTCGCGTTCTATCGCCAAGGTTCTGTCGGCACTATCGCCACCAACGGGAAGCCTGACGCTTCGATCCAGCTGTCTCCTGCGGGCATGCCTACCGGCGACGAATACACCATGGTGATGGCGGCCAGCCTGCCGTTGGCCCTGCATCCATCCCCCGAACGTGTCGCAGTGATCGGCTGGGGCTCGGGATTGAGCACTCATACGATGCTGGGCAGCAAGGTGCCGAAGGTCGTCGATACGATCGAAATCGAGGCTTCGATGCACGCGGGCGCAGAGGGTTTCGGCAATCGCGTGATTCGGGCCTACATCGACCCGCGCAGTCAATTGCATATTGACGATGCGCGGACATTCTTTTCCGCAGGCAAAAAGAAGTACGACGTAATCGTCTCCGAACCGTCGAATCCTTGGGTCAGCGGCGTATCGAGCCTCTTCACGCGAGAGTTCTATCGCTTCCTGAGCAAACATCTGGAAACGGACGGAATACTCATCCAGTGGATGCAGACATACGAATTGAGCGATCCGCTGTTCTACACGATGGTGGCGGCGCTGATCGAAGAATATCCGCATGTCGAAGCGTATCTCACCAATACGTCGGACGTGATTTTCGTGGCGTCGCATGCGCCAATCCGGAATTTCGATGCTTCCCGGCTGCGGGATCAAGGGTTGCTGCCGGAGCTCGATCGGTTGGGTCTGGAGACCGCCGCCGACCACCAGGTGCGGCATTTTGCCAATCGGGACGTGCTGGCTGGTCTGGTTGAGATGTATGGCGCGCCAGTGCATACGGATTTCCATCCAACGGTTGCATTGGGTGCCCCTAGGTCGCGTTACAAGGAAGATTCTGTCAGGAGCGTGATAAACCTCATGGGCGTCGGCATGCCCCTGCTGGAATTCACGGGAGGCCGGCGGCCTATCGACGTGGCCGCCAACGTGCGCGAGGCAAAGGAAAGCGTGGGTGCCAATGATCACGCGAACGCGCGTTGGGTCCGCGAACGCCTGCTCGGCATCGGGACCGGGAAAGGTCTCGATCCCGCGATCATGAAAAAGCTCGATGCGCTGATGTCGGTCGATACCAGCAAGGCCGAATGGCTGGATGCGGCGTCGGTGATCGCCGATTTCAGCATCGGTTATCTAACGCCTGCCGATCTGCAGGGTGTGTGGATCCAGCCCGCATGGGTCGACGCGCGCGCGAAGGATCCCGAAATCGCCGCGGTCCTGGCTGCGTACGAAGCCACGGCCAAGCGCGATGCGGTGGCGATGTACGACATGGGCATGGCAGGCCTGAAGGCGGTGCCGGCCACTGCGCCGGCATTGGTGCGGGACCACTTGCTGGTGATCGCGATGCTCGGTGCGGTCGGTCAGGGCAAGGGCGAACTGGCGATCGCGCTGGAGCGCCAGCAGGGCGCTTCGGTGCAGGTCAGCAATCAGTATTACTGGATGGCCCGTGCTTATATTCCGGCGTGGTTATATGCGACCGGACGCGTCAAGAATGTCACTCGATCCCCAGCTTCTTGAGCTTGTAGCGCAGCGCGCGGAAGGTGATGCCCAGCGCTGCGGCGGTCTTGGTCTTGTTGTAGCGGTGTTCCTGCAGCGCCTGCTGGATCGCGTTGCGTTCGATCTCCTCGATGTATGAGGGCAGGGCGCTGGTGCCGGTGTCCCGCGGATTGCCACGCGGCTCCGACCCGCCCGGTGCGGGCTGCGATGGCGCGGGCGTCATCCCCGCGATCGGTGGCATGGAGGCTTGGGACGCGGACGCTGCGCCGCCGTGTTGGATCTGCGGTGCGCTGGGCAGGCGCAGATCTGGGGCATTGATGATTTCGCCGTCGGCCATGGCCAGCGCGCGCTCGAGGATGTTCTCCAGTTCCCGCACGTTACCGGGGAACGGATAGATTTCGAGCGCGCCGACCGCGTCCGCCGATAGACTGGGCGCACGCCGTTTCATGGCATAGGCGAGACGTTTGAGGATGGCTTCGGACAGCAGCGGCAGGTCGCCGGTGCGCTCGCGCAGTGCGGGCACGTCCAGTTCGATCACATTGATGCGATAGAACAGGTCGTGGCGGAATTTTGCTTCTGCGACCAGGACATCGAGATCTTTGTGGGTCGCCGAAAGGATGCGCACATCGACCGGGATTTCGACGTTGGCGCCGACCGGGCGCACGGTTTTTTCCTGGATCGCGCGCAGCAGTTTGACCTGCATCGACAGCGGCAGCTCCGCGACTTCGTCGAGGAACAGGGTGCCGCCGTCGGCGGCCTGGAACAGGCCGGGTTTTTCGGTATGGGCGCCGGTGAAGCTGCCTTTTTTATGACCGAAAAATTCGCTTTCCATCAGTTCGGCAGGGATCGCGCCGCAGTTGACCGGAATGAACGGTCCTGCCGCGCGCGAGCCTTGGGCGTGGATGGTGCGGGCGACCAGTTCCTTGCCGGTGCCGGATTCGCCGCTGATGTGCACCGGCGCCTGGCTGCGGGCGACCTTGGTGATGGTGTCGCGCAGGCCGACCATCGCCGGCGAATCGCCCAGCAACAGGGTTGCGCCTTCCGGGTTGGCCTGGCGGCGGGTATTGAGGTCCAGCGCTTGGCGGACCAGGCCGCGCAGCACGGTGAGATCCACCGGTTTGGTGACGAAGTCGAAGGCGCCGCTCTTGAGCGCTTCCACGGCCGCTTCGACGTTGCCGTAGGCGGTGATGACCGCGACCGGCGTGGTCGGGAAGCGGGTGGCGATCTCGCTGACCAGCTGCAAGCCGGAGCCGTCGGGCAGGCGCATGTCGGTCAGGCACAGGTCGTAGGCGACCGTGCTGAGCATTTCCCGTGCCACTGCCAGATTTGGCGCCGTGTCGGTGCGCAACCCCATTCTCCCCAGTGTCACCACCAGAAGTTCACGGATGTCATGCTCGTCGTCGACGATCAGCGCACTGCGTTGCTCGGTCATATTGCCCTCCTGCGTCAACTTTAGCCCATTTACGGCAGTTGGAACAGCCGCTGAGTCGATCAGGAGATCCGATTGAGGCGTTCAATAGGCTCAGGCAGGCAGCAGCGTGTGCTGTCCGGGCATGCTGATCCGGAAGCAGCAGCCGCCACCGGGCACCGGCACATGATCGAGCGAGGCGCCGTTGGCGCGGCACAGTTCGCGGGCAATGTAGAGGCCCAGGCCGGTGCCGTGTTCCGAGGTGGTGAAGAACGGCCGGAACAACTGCGGCACCACCGCATCGGGGATGCCGGGGCCGCGATCGATCACGTCGATGACCGGGGCATCGTCCAGGCGATACGTGTGCAGCGTGATCCTCGCCGCTTCGCCGGGCAGGTGCCCGTGGCGACGCGCATTCTGCACCATCGCGGTGAGCACCTGGTGCAGATGTTTCGGGTCGATCAGCGCCGGCACCTGGGGCTGCGGTGCGGCGAGCGTGATGTTGTCGGTTTCGTCCGGCACGCTCTGCCTGAACTCTTCGATGAAATTGCGCAGGAACGCGACCAGCTCGATGTGCTCGGCGGTGGCGCGTTCGCGCCGGGCGAGCCCCAGCACGCTTTCGACAATGCTGTTGGTGCGCATGCACTGCTGATGGATGATCTGGACCATGCGGCGGTCGACATCGGGCAGTTCGCGCGATTCTTCCAGCAACTGCGCCGCATAGCTGATCGCCGCCAGCGGATTGCGGATCTCGTGCGCAAGGCTCGCCGAGAACCGGCCCATCGCCGCGAGCGTCAGCGATTCCGCGCGACGCGACACCAGCGAAGTGTCGTCCAAGAAAATAAGGGTGTTGTCGCTGTTGGCCAGCAGGCGGGCGAAGCGCGGCACCACCTCGAACTGATCGTTGCCCAGGCGCAGCGGAGTGTCGTTGGACAGCCCGTTGCGCAGCCATTCGCTGAGGCGCAGGGCGAGTTCGGGCGCGGCTTCGGCGAGGCTGCGGTTGCCGGCCGCGCTTTCGCCCAACAGCAGCATCGCGGCTTCGTTCGCCAGCCGGATCTGCGCCTCGCGGTCTACCAATAGCACCCCGGTGCGCATGCGGCGGATGATCAGTTCGTTGATTTCCGCCAGCCGCACCGCTTCGGCGCCGCGACGCGCGGCCAGGGCTTCGGTGGCGCGCATCTGCACCCGCAACTGGTGGGTCAGTGTGGCGATGGCGAGAAAGCTGACGGTGAACATCATCAGCTCCGCCATCGGCCGCGGCTGCTGTTGTTCGACCAGCAAGGTCCACAGATAGCCCACGGCGAGGCCCGCCGAGGCCAGAGCGGCGACGCTCAGGCCCATGCGCAGCGACAGCAGCAGCGAGGCCGAGCCGACGTTGAACAGCAGCATCAGGGCCACGCCCGAGGCCGCGGTCGGTGCCGCGTGCGCGACCAGCGCTCCCGCCAGAATGTCGATGCCGACGCCGACCAGGGTCGGGACGACCACGTGCTTCGCCTTGCGCGCGTGGAACACCAGGATCAGGGCGAGGACCACATAGGCAGCGGCGACTGCGGCGACCAGTCCCTCATGACCGGCCTGCGGATGGAGCGTGGCGACCGGGCCGAACACCAGCAGCGCCAGCACCCCCGCTTCGAGCACCCGGTACAGCGCGAACAGATAGAGCTCGCGTCGCTGATAGTCCTGGGTCGGCTGGGTGGCGGTGGCGAGAGGGCTCAAACCCGGGTCCTGTGCGGCAATGGCGCGAGTATAGGTCAACACTGAACAAGTCCATCCGCGGCCGGTCGGGCCGTCGCGGGTCCGCTACCTGGCCGCGCTGCGCGCTCGTCGACGCCATCATTCGAGCGCCCGTCGCCGTCGCGCCACACGCTGCCGTCCGCGTCGGGCGGGCCCGCGCCGCAACAGGGTCCATGACCCGGTGTCCGGCCGCATTCCGGCCCGGGTTGGCTGCGGCTCCGCGCATCGGCGACAATAGCCTGCTGTCCGCACCGGACCGGTCCCGTGTCGGTCCCGGTCCGCCCGCGAACCTCCGCACCCGCGTGCGACACGTCTTTCCCGCATGGAACCCACATGAACTTCCACGAATATCAGGCGAAGCAGTTGTTTGCCGACTATGGCATCGCAGTCCCGGCCGGGCGCGTCGCCCGCACTCCGGAGGAGGCCGTCGATGCGGCCAAGGCCATCGGCGGCGATTTCTGGGTGGTGAAAGCCCAGATCCACGCCGGCGGTCGCGGCAAGGCCGGCGGCGTCAAGCTCGCCAAGACCTACGACGATGTCCGCGCCTACGCCAAGGCCATGCTCGGCACGCAGATGACCACCTACCAGACTGCCGGCATCGCCCTGCCGGTCGACAGCGTGCTCATCACCCAGGCCACCGACATCGCGCAGGAGCTGTATCTGTCGGTGCTGGTCGACCGTTCCACCCAGGCGGTGACCTTCATCGCCTCCGCCGACGGCGGCGTCGAGATCGAGAAGACCGCGGTCGATAATCCCGACGCGATCAAGACCCTCGACGTGAACTACGTGCAGGGCCTGCAGCCATACCAGTGCCGCGACATGGGCTTCGCCTTGGGCCTCAATGCCAAGCAGGTCGGCCAGCTCACCAAGATCATGATGGGCCTGTACAAACTGTTCAACGAGAAGGATCTGGCGCTGGTCGAACTGAACCCGCTGGCCATCCTCACCAACGGCGACCTTGCGGTGCTCGACGGCAAGATCAATTCCGACGACAACGCGACCTTCCGCCATCCGGAACTCGCCGCGATGCGCGACATCCGCCAGGAAGACGAGACCGAAGTGCTGGCCAGCCAGCACGATCTGAATTACGTGACCATGGAAGGCAACATCGCCTGCATGGTCAACGGCGCGGGCCTAGCGATGGCGACGATGGACGTGATCAAGCTCAACGGCGGCGAGCCGGCGAACTTCCTCGACGTCGGCGGCGGCGCCAACAAGGAGCGCGTGACCGAGGCGTTCAAGCTGATCCTGCGCGATCCGGACGTGAAGGCGATCTTCGTCAACATCTTCGGCGGCATAGTCCGCTGCGACATGATCGCCGAGGGCATCATCGCCGCGGTGAAGGAAGTCGACGTGAAGGTGCCGGTGATCGTGCGTCTGGAAGGCACCAACGTCGAGAAGGGCAAGGAGCTGCTGAAGGCTTCCGGCCTCGCCATCATCCCCGCCGACGACATCAACGACGGCGCGAAGAAGGCCGTCGCGGCCGTCGCCGCCTGACCCCGGACGAAAGGAAATAACCACGTGAGCGTTCTCGTCAACAAGAACACCAAAGTCATCGTCCAGGGCTTCACCGGCCAGCAGGGCACCTTCCACGCGCAGCAGATGCTCGATTACGGCACCCAGGTCGTCGGCGGCGTCACGCCGGGCAAGGGCGGCAGCGAACACATCGGCTTGCCGGTGTTCAACACCGTCGCCGAAGCGGTG
>JAYUUH010000562.1:0-2671 GCA_043754745.1 Lysobacter sp. | reverse complement strand
AACTCGATGGTGCGCAAGATAGAGATCATGAAGATGCGCGGCCAGCCGACGCTGCCTGGACTGCACACCTTCCGGATCAGCAAGGCGGGCATCGAAGTGTTCCCGCCGGCGCTCAGCATGGCCCCGTCGGTTCCGGAACCGTCCGCAAGCAGGCCGCGCCTGCAAATGGGTATTCCAAGCCTCGACGACATGCTGGGCGGCGGACTTCCGCGAGGCTATTCGCTGCTCGTGGCCGGCCCATCGGGGTCCGGCAAGAGCATCCTCGCCGCCACCTTTCTTGCCGAAGGCGCCCGCATGGGCGAAAAAGGCGTCATCGCCGCCTTCGAGCAGCACACGACGCAGTCGCGCTCGCCCGCCATCACGCGCCTGATCGAAAGCGGTCAGGTGGGCCTGGTCGACAGCCGGGCGCCGGATCTTTCCCTGGACGAAACCCTGCGGCTCCTGCTCGGCGAAATCCGCCGGTTGAACGCCACCCGCGTCGTCATCGATTCGCTGTCCGGTTTCGAATTGGCGTTGGCGCCGACCTTCCGCGAGGATTTCCGCGAGAATCTTTCGCGCATGGTCGGTGCGCTGGCCGCATCGGGCGTGACCGTGCTGATGACCTCCGAACTGGAGGATCGCTACACCGATCTGCGGTTCAGCCCGTACGGCACCGCCTTCATGACCGATGCGATCATCGTCCAGCGCTATATCGAGATGGACAGCCGACTGCTGCGGGTCATGGCGGTGGTCAAGGTCCGCGCGAGCGCGCACTCCAACGAGCTTCGCCTGTTCACCATCGACGAGTCCGGGCTGCGCATCGGCGATCGGCTGGATGGACAGGAAGGACTGCTGGGCGGCCAGCCCAGCCGTAGAACGGCGCACCGCGGCGACCGGGGCGACGACGAGCAACGAGCGCGTGTTTCGACGCCACGGACATGACGACTATCCCTGCCCCGGCTTCCATCGAAGAGCAGACAGCTCGGGCAGTTCGCGAATTGGTGGAACTGAAAGCGCAATGCGATCAAGCCAGAGCCGAGTTGATTGCAGCGCGTACAGAACTGGAAGTGTTGAACAGACAGGTCGAAGCGGTCGCGGGTCTCTTGGACACCATCGATTCCAATTGCCTGCTCGAAGCCAATGAGAATCTGGTGCTGTCCACCCTGCGTGCCCAGATCGATGCGGACACCTGCGCGGAAACATTGAAGCAGGTCTCACAGTCCGCGGGACTGGACGCGCTGACTGAATTGCCGAACCGCGAACTGTTCATGGACCGCTTCACCCAGGCGATCGCCACCGCCAAGCGCCATGACGGCCAGATGGCGCTGCTGTTCGTGGACATGAACAATTTCAAGGCGGTCAACGACACCCTGGGGCACGCCGTCGGCGATCAAGTGCTTAAACAAGCGGCGCACTGCATGGCGTCGGCGGTGCGAGAAGCCGATACGGCCAGCCGGCACGGCGGGGACGAATTCCTGATCCTCCTGACCGATATTTCGCACCCTTCCGATGCCATGCTGGTCGCGGGAAAAGTAGCGATAGCCCTGGGACGGCCTTGCCGGGTCGGAGATCACTTGCTGCGGATGACCGCAAGCATCGGGATATCGCTCTATCCGCAGGACGGCGATACGCCGGAGCTGTTGATCGATCGCGCCGACGCTGCCATGTACCGGGCGAAGCAGTCGCCGACGGGATGCTTCGTATTCTACGGCGACGCCGCCGACAGCGATGCCCGCCAGGCGCCAGCGGCGTCGCAGGTGTACCAAAGTCCGGTGGTCATCCCCTACGACGCCGCAGTTGCCGAACACGAGCTTCGCCTCGCGCAGCTGCGCGAGGCCAACGAACAACTGGTGATAGCCGCGCTGACCGCCCAGGAGCTTCAGGCGGCGGCGGAAAGGTCGCAGATGCGCCAGAAAGAAGTACTGGCGCTGGTCGCGCACGAGCTTCGCAATCCGCTGACGCCCTTGAGCATCGCCGCGTCGAGGCTGCACGATTCCGATGCGAACGTCGCGGCGCTCATGCAACAGATCATCGAACAGCAGGTGACGCACATGACGCGGCTGGTCAGCGACCTGATGGACATTTCGCGCTCCAACACAAACAAGCTGCGACTGCATTTCCGCAAGGTGGACCTGGCGGGCGTTGTCGCCGATGCCCTGGCCGCATGCCGTCCAGCCATGGACACGCGGCTGCAGCATTTCCGGCTGCAACTCCCGCCACAGCCGATCACCTTGGAGGCCGACCCGATCCGACTGGTGCAGATTCTGAGTAATCTTTTCGACAATTCATCGAAATACACCCCGAACGGAGGAGAAATCAGCCTCGCGGCCAGTCTCGAGGAGGAAAGGGTCGTGATCCGGGTCGCCGACAACGGCATCGGCATCAGCGCCCACGCTCTCGATCGCGTGTTCGAGTTGTTCGCTCAGGATTCCCACGCCATGGGTTACAACGGCCACGGCCTCGGCATCGGCCTTTCCGTCGTAAAAGAGTTGGTGGAAAGCCACGAAGGAACGGTGACCGTCGACAGCGCCGGCGTGGGCTTGGGAAGCGAGTTCGTGGTCACGTTGCCGTTGCATCGGATCGAGCCTGCGGACGACACCGGATAAGTCGCAACGAAATCGGATCGGACGCTCTCTGCGCGGAAGGCGTCTCTTCATCGTGTGCACCGCTGCCGTCGCGACTCGCGTCGCGC
>JAYUUH010000561.1:0-2674 GCA_043754745.1 Lysobacter sp. | reverse complement strand
GATCCATCGGGCACTGACCTCGGTCGCCGAGAACATCACCCCGGCATCCGTGCATCTGATCGTGGCCGCAGTCGTAGCCTATGCCGCACTGCGCCTGGTCGAGGGCTGGGGTCTGTGGCGCGCGAGGGCCTGGGCGTCGTGGCTGGGCGCCGTGTCGCTCGCGCTTTACCTGCCCTTCGATGTGTACGCAGCGATCCGCTATCCCGGCTGGATCGCCTTCGTCGTGGTCGCGCTGAACCTCGCGATGCTGTGGATCCTGACGCGCGACCTCCTCGCCCGGCGCAGCGCCGGCCGAATTCCTTCCGTCCGCGACACGCCTGCGTCGAGCGGGATGTCCGACGCGGCCTTCCGACACGATCCCGCGTCACGTCCCGAGAACAGATCACGATGACCCAGCCGACGTCCTACGACCCGAGCCCGCGGGCGCATCCCGGGCTGCATGTCATCGCACTGATCGAACTGGCCAAGGGTCTGGTCTCGGCTTCCGCGGCGATCACGCTGGCGCTGGTCGGCCCATCGCCGATCCGCGCATTGATCTCCGCCATCGGCGAACGCCTGCATTTCGATACCCGGCACAGCGCGCTCGCCCGCCTGATCGAAGGCATCACCCCGGAAACCGTGCACCTCGCGGCCGCGGCCATCGCCGTCTACGCATTCCTGCGTTTCGTGTTGTTCTGGGGCCTGTGGCGGGTGAAGGCCTGGGCATCGTGGCTGGGCGCGTGCGCGGCGGTGCTGTACGTGCCGTTCTGCCTGTTCGCGCTGTGGCGCTATACCGGTTGGCCGACAGCGGCCGTGCTCACGCTCAATCTCGTCATCGTCTGGGTGCTGGTGCGCGATCTGCGCCGGCGCAGCGCCGCGAAACGCGCTGCCACCGGCGCCTGAGCGTCCAGGGTTACGGCGGGCTTGGACCTCGCGCTCGACCCGCAGCTGTGGTTGCTCACCGCGCTCGCCGGTTTCGCGGCTGGGCTGATCGACAGCATCGTCGGCGGCGGCGGTCTGGTGCTGACGCCGGCCATGCTCAATCTGCATCCGGGCCTGCACATCCTGCAGGCCATCGGCACCCAGCGGACCAGTTCGATCCTCGGCACATCCGTCGCCGCGTGGAATTACCTGCGCCGCATCCGCATCGAACGCCGCATCCTGGTGCCCGCCTGCGTCTCCGCGCTACTTGCTTCGGCCGTCGGCGTGCAACTGGCGAAACGGATCGACCCCGAGGTACTGAAATGGACGGTACTCGCGATCTGCGTGGTCCTGGCCGTGTATACCGTGATGCGCAGGGATCTCGGGCTTCGCGAAGAGCGCCGCTTCCATCCGAAACACGAGGCCATCGCCGCCGCATCCATCGGTGCGGCCACCGGTTTTTACAACGGCCTGATCGGCCCGGGCACCGGCACGATCATGGTCTTCGCGTTCGTCAGTGTCCTGGGGCTGGATTTCCTCAAATCCTCCGCCGTGTCCAAGTCCGCCAACGTCGCCGCCGACCTCAGTTCGTGGACAGTGCTGATGCTCGGCGGCTTCGTGCTGTGGGCGCTGGCGATCCCGCTGATCGTGGGCAACGTCATCGGCAGTCATATCGGCAGCCGCCTCGCGATCCAGCGCGGCCAGGGCTTCGTCCGCGCGGTGTTCCTGGCGATCGTGCTGTCGCTGATCGCGCGCCAGGCGTGGCAGTTGGCGACGTCCTGAACGCCTGCGGCGCGGTATGCGCCAAGACGCATCCGCCCATGATGACCACTGGCGGTTGCCGGATCTGCCGGGTTTGGTCACCCTTGCGGCGCGACAGGCCTCCAGGCATCCGGTCACATCCGCCGCCCAAGCCCGTCATGGTCGCAAGCGATCCGAAAACGCACCCCGCGACCCGCCCACTCTTTCAGGAACCGCTCGCCCATGAAGTTCGCCGCGAAATCACTTTTGGCCGTCGCCGTATCGCTGGCTGCGTTCGTTCCGCCTGCCGCGCGGGCCGACGACCTTCGCGCCAAGGACACCTTCGCTGTGATCTGGGAGCGTCTGCAGAACAGCGGTTTCAAGGGCAAGCAGGAAGGTCTGGACTGGACCGCGCTGAAGGCCGAGCACCAGCCCGACATCGAGGGCGCTGAAGACATCGCCGGCCTGCGCAAGGAAATCAACGAATTGCTGGAGTCCCTGCGCGCTTCGCATCTGGTGCTGATCCCCGCAGAAGCGATGCCGCAGCCGGGCAAGACCGCGCCGGTCGGCAAGGGCGAGGTGGGCCTGCGCCTGACCCTCATCGACGGCAAGCTCTACGTGGCGCGGGTCGTCGACGGGTTTCCCGCACAGCGCGCCGGCATCCGCCCCGGTTGGCAGGTCGAGCGCATCGGCGACTTCGATGCCGCAGCGGCGATGTCGGCGTTGGCGAAGGCCACGCCGGAAGCCGCGCGCCGCGGCGCGACCATGCTGCAATTGCGCGCGAACGGCCTGGTGGACCAGGTGCAGCCGGGCGCCGAAGTGACGCTGCAACTGCGCGATCCGGCCGGCGCGCTCAGCACGGTTTCGCTGGCGGCGGCGGTCAATCCGAACGTGCAGGAAACGACGCTGCCGGGCCTTCCGCCGATGGCGCTGCGCTTCAGCCACCGCGCAGTCCCGACCGCGGACAAGGGCTGCGTGCTGTACGTGGAATTCAGCCAGTGGGCGATGCCGGTCTACGACCAGTTCGTCGACG
>JAYUUH010000560.1:0-7905 GCA_043754745.1 Lysobacter sp. | reverse complement strand
AAGGGGTCTCGAAGTGCTGGGAAATGTGCGGGTCGCCAAGGTAGAGTAACCGTCGAATGCGACGACAGACGACGGGCTCCGGGGCGGAAAGGATGGCGGAAACCAGTGGAGCGACCAAAGCGCGTCCGGCTGGACGCCGTCGATGCCGAGATCAGGTCGCTGCCCGATGACCTCGCGTCCGTCCGCATCCGCTCAGCACATCCCCGGCCGGTCCGCGCCGAGCCGGCCCACGCAGAATCCGTCCGCATTGGACACGGTCCGCGATGTCTATACGCCCGAAGGCGTGGCCCTGCGCCTGCCCGCTGCCGGCCCGGTGCCGCGCGCCATCGCCTGGCTGATCGATACCGCGGTGCGCTGGGGCATCCTGCTGGTGGCGGGGACCATCCTCGGGCTGCTGGGCAACGCCGGCATCGGCCTGTACACGGTGATTTTCTTCCTGGTGTTCTGGGGCTATCCGATTCTGTGCGAAACCCTGTTCGACGGGCAGACGCCGGGCAAGCGCGCGCTGGAGCTGCGGGTGATCGCCGACGACGGCGCTCCGGTGGGCTGGCTGGCGTCGATCGTGCGCAACCTGCTGCGGACCGTGGATTTCCTGCCCTTCGGCTACGGCGTGGGCCTGGTCGCGAGTTTTTCCGATCCCTGGGGTCGGCGTCTGGGCGACATGGTCGCCAAAACCATGGTCATCCATGCCCCGCGTGCGCGCCAGACCACGCGTGCGCCGGTGGAAGGCGCGCACGCGCCGCTGCACCCGTTGCTGCCGCCGGAACAGATGGCGGTGATCGCTTTCTCCGAACGCACCGCGCAGCTCACCCAGGAACGGCGCGAAGAGCTGGCCGGCATCGCCGCGCCGGTGGTCGGCAGCGGCGGCGCGCTCGGCGTGATGCGGCTGCAGGCCGTGGCCAACTGGCTGCTGGGGCGCCAATGAGCCGGCTGTCATCGGGCGTGCCGTCATGAAGCATGCGGTGATGCGGCAGGAGGCGTTCATTGCCCGCCATCAGGACGAGTGGGCCGAATTCGAGGCCTGGCTGGTCGCGCGCGGCGACAGCCCGCGCCAGGCGCGGGCCAGCCAGGTCCACTGGCGTGGTTTGCGCGACGAAGACATGCCGGCGCGCTATCGCCGGCTGTGCCAGCAGTTGGCGCTGGCGCGCAGCCGCGGCTACAGCCCGGTGGTGGTGGAGCGCCTGCAGGCGCTGACCCAGCGCGGCCACGCGGTGTTCTACCGCGCCGCGCCGCCGCAGTGGCGACGCGCGCTGGAATTCTTCCTCGCCGATTTCCCGCGCCTGGTGCGCGCGCAGCGCGGCTGCCTGTGGGCGTCGCTGCTGCTGTTCGTGGTGCCGCTGGTCGGCTCGTTCGTGGCGATGCTGGTGTCGCCGGAACTGGTCTACAGCCTCCACGACCCCGGCGATGTCGCCATGTACGAAAGTATGTACGACCCCGCCAACCCCGAGCGCAAGCTCGGTCGCGAGAGCGGCGACGACCTGGCGATGTTCGGCCACTACGTCATGAACAACGTCAGCATCGGCCTGCGCACCTTCGCCAGCGGCCTGCTCGCCGGCTTGGGCACGGTGTACGTGCTGATCATGAACGGGCTGATGATCGGCAGCGTCGGCGGACATCTGCAGGGCGTGGGTCACGGCGACCCGTTCTGGCGCTTCGTCGCCGGGCATTCGGCGCCGGAGCTCACCGCGATCGTCTTGGCCGGCGCCGCCGGGCTGCGGCTGGGGCTGGATCTGATCGCGCCCGGGCGGCGGCGGCGCGTCGATGCACTGATCGAAGGCGGCAAGGTCGGCGCCAAACTGTGTCTGGGCGTGTTCGCGATGCTGGTCTTCGCCGCGTTCGTGGAAGCCTTCTGGTCGTCGATCGGCTGGATGCCGGCGGCGATCAAATACGCCGTCGGCGGGGTCATGTGGGCGATCACCTTGAGCTGGCTTGCGCTGGGCGGGCGAGGCGGATCCGATTACGCGGCACTGCCGCGTGATCCGCCGAGCGCCCAGCCAAGGATGGCTGGGCCGGGCGATCCGGCGCCCGCAACGTCGCGCCATGGACGGCAGCAGAGCACTCCCGCACCCGCAGCATCGCGCAACGAGCGCCAGCGGGGCTCTGCGTGAAGCTCGAAACCCTCACCGTCGAACTGCGCCCGCGCTCGTCGTGGGAAGCGATGGAGCTGGGCGCGGCGCTGGTGCGCCGGCATGCCGCTGCGATCTGGACGCCCTGGCTGCTGGTCACCGGCGCGGTGTTCGTGGTGCTGAATCTCGCCGCCTGGGCGGTGGGCCAGATCTGGCTGGCCTGGCTGCTGATGTGGTGGCTGCGCCCGGTGTTCGACCGCATTCCGCAGTACGTGCTGTCGCGCGCGGTGTTCGGCAGCGTGCCGGGGACCGCCGAGACTCTGCGCGCGCAGCTGCGCTGGGGCTGGAAACCGATGCTCGGCCATCTGACATGGCGCCGGTTCAGTCCGCTGCGCGCGGCGATGCTGCCGATCGATCTGCTGGAAGGCGCGGACTCCGCGCGGCTGGCCGAGCGGCGGCGGGTGATCGGCGGCGGCGTCGGCGGTCCGGCGGTGCTGTTGACCTTGGCCTGCCAGCATTTCCTGCTTGCGCTGGCGCTCTCGGCGGTGCTGCTGGTCGCCCTGTTCGTACCGAACGAACTGCTGCCGGAAGCCGCGCGCGCGGCCTGGGCGACGCTGAGCGAAGACCCGCCGGCGTGGGCGTTGATCGCGTTCAACGCGGTGGACTGGCTGGCGGTCGCCTTCATCGAGCCGTTTTACGTCGGCGCCGGCTTCGGCCTGTATCTCAACCGCCGGACGCAGCTCGAAGCCTGGGACCTGGAGATCGCGTTCCGGCGCATGCGCAAGCGCCTGGAAGCGGTCGGCACGAGCGTGCTGCTGGCGCTGGTGCTGTGCCTGCCGATGGCGATGCCCGCGCACGCCTACGACGACAACACCTGCCCGTTCCCGGAAGAGAGCGTCCCTGAAGAGAGCCTCCCCGAAAAGACCGCGCCCGGAAAAACCGCGCCCGGCACGACGCAGGACAGCGACAAGCAAGCCGCCGGGGAAGCGGCGACGTCGGCCGCCGGCGAGGAAACCCCGGCGGCCGACGTCGACACCCGCACCCTGCGCGAGATCTTCGGCGACGACACCGCCGCGCACGCGGGGTTCGAGAAAGCGGTCGCCCAGACCTATAAGGATCCGCTGCTGCGTCCCAAGCTGGAGCAGACCACCTGGGAACGTCGCAACAAGAAAAAGGACAAACCCCTCGACGTCGAGCCGCCGCCGCTGGCGTGGCTGGGGGGCCTGATCGGTTTCCTCGCCGAATACGGGCTGTGGCTGTTGGTCGGCGTGCTGGTGGCGGCCCTGCTGCTCACCGCGAAACGCTGGTGGCCGTGGCTGCTCGGCGGACTGGCCACGCCCGAACCCGAACCCGATCCGGTGGAGATGGCCCATCTGGCGCATACCGAGCCGCTGCCGCCCGACATCGCCGCGGTCGCGCGCCGGCTATGGGCGCAGGGCCAGCCGCGACGTGCGCTGGCGCTGCTGTATCGCGCCAGCGTCGAAGCCATGACCGCGCGCGTCGGCGCCCATCCGCCGCCGGGCGCGACCGAAGCCGACTGCCTGCGCCTCTCGCGGCGCATGCCCGAGGCCGAAGACCGCGACGCCTTCCAGCGCATGGTCCGCATCTGGCAATACGCCGCCTATGGCCAGCGCCTGCCCGAGGCCGACGATTTCGAAACCCTGGTGCGGACGCTGGCGGAACGTTTCCGGTGGGCGGCATGACCGGGCGCGGCAATGTCCTGCGCTTCGCCCTGCTCGCGCTGGTCGGCATCGCGCTGATCGCCGGCGGCACGTGGTGGTGGCTGCGCACCTACGAGCGCGTGAAGCGCACCGTGGATCTGCCGCCGAAAGGCGAGGCCGCCTACAACCCGCTGTACGCGCTGAAGATCGCGCTGGGCAAGGACGGCAAGCGCGTCGATTCGCGCCAGCGCCTGAGCCTGGGGTCGCATCCGCTGAAGGCGGCGGACACCCTGTTGCTGCTCGCCGACCCGCGCACGCTGTCGGCCGTGCAGGTCGAAGCGCTGCTGGCGTGGGTCGAGGACGGCGGCCATCTGGTCCTGCGCACGCCGCCGCCGGGGTCGGAGATCGGCGACGAAGCGGTCCCGCTGCTGGAGGATCTCGGCATCGCGGTGCTCGATACCGACCCGGTCTGCCAAGGCCTGCAGGTAGGCGAGATGTCGCAGCACACCGAGTTCTGCGAAGGCCGCCGCTTCTACTTCCACGACGACGAGATCGAAACCGCCGCGACCTGGGGCGACGACGACAAGCAGGAATACGGTTACGCCCGCGTGCCTTGGGGCGAGGGCAGCGTCGATGTGCTCGCCGATACCGATTTCCTGCTCAACGACAAACTCGAAGACCGCCAGCACGCGGCGCTCGCCCGCCAGCTGCTGCAGCCGAACTGGGCCGGCGGCGGCACCTTCCACCTGATCTACAGCGCGAACATGCCGCCGTTCTGGCGCCTGCTGTTCGACCACGCCTGGCGGGTGCTGGTGCCGGCGCTGCTGGCGCTGCTGCTGTGGCTGTGGATGCGCGCCGAGCGGCTCGGCCCGCTGCGCCCGGCACCCGCGCCCGACCGCCGCTCGCTGCTGGAACACGTGCAGGCCAGCGGCGACCATCTCTATCGCTACGGCCGTCGCGGCGCGCTGTATGCCGCCGCGCACGACGCGTTCATGCGCCGCCTGCGTCGTCGCGACCCCTACGCTGCCGCGCTCGAAGGCCCGGCGCAGATCGACGCCATCGCCCATCGCACCGGCATGTCCACCGCCGATGTCGACGCCGCGCTGCGCTACCCCCGCCCGGGCGACGCCAAGGATTTCGTGCTTCGCATCGCCAGACTTCTCCAGCTGAGAAACCGACTATGACCACGCCCCCCGTCCATGAGCATGCCCACGAGCCCGCCCGTGACTCCGCCCACGGGTACGCCGACACCGCGGCCGCGCCGCAGCCGATCCTCGGCGAAGCGCTGGTGGCGCGCGCCGCCGCCGTGCGCGACGAAGTCGCCAAGGCCTTCATCGGCCAGGACGACGTGCTCGACCAGATCCTCATCGTGCTGCTCGCCGGCGGCCATGTGCTGATCGAAGGCGTGCCCGGCCTGGGCAAGACCCTGCTGGTGCGCGCGCTGGGTCAGGCGCTGGGCTGCGGCTACGGCCGCGTCCAGTTCACGCCCGACCTGATGCCCAGCGACGTCAGCGGCCATGCGGTCTACGATCCGAAGACCGAGCGTTTCGCGATCCGTCGCGGCCCGATCTTCACCAACCTGCTGCTGGCCGACGAAATCAACCGCGCCCCGGCGAAGACCCAGTCCGCGCTGCTGGAGGCGATGCAGGAACAGCAGGTCACCATCGAAGGCACCAGCCATCCGCTGCCGGCGCCGTTTATGACCCTGGCCACGCAGAACCCGGTGGAGCAGGAAGGCACCTATCCGCTGCCCGAAGCGCAGCTCGACCGCTTCCTGCTGAAAGTGCTGATCGACTATCCCTCGCACGCCGATGAAGTGAGCATGGTCACCGCGGTGAGCCACGGCCGCGCCGCCTCGCACTTCGATTTGTCGCAGGTCGCCAGCGTGCTCAGCGCCGAAGACATCGTCGCGATGCAGCTCGGCACCGCGCAGGTCACCGTCGACGCGGCGGTGATCGACTACGCCGTGCGGATCGTGGCCGCCACCCGCAAGTGGCCGGGCATCGCGCTGGGCGCCGGCCCGCGCGGCAGCCTCGCGCTGGTCCGCGCGTCGCGCGCGCAGGCGGTGCTCGCCGGTCGCGATTTCGTCACCCCCGACGACATCCGCAGCATCGCCAAGCCGGCGCTGCGCCACCGCATCGCGCTGTCCCCGGAAATGCAGATCGAAGGCCAGACGCCGGATCAGGTGCTCGAAGCGCTGCTCGCCAAGGTCGAAGCGCCGCGGCAGTGAGCGCGACGGCAATGAACGCAACCGCAGCCAACGCGATATCGAAACCCGCGCCCGCAGCGCCTGTGGTCGCGGCGCGCGTCGTGCGCGCATGGCCGCGCCCCGCGCCGGGACTGGTGTGGGCGTTCATCGCCTGGGCCGTGCTCGGTTTGGCGGTGAGCGTCGGCCTGGCGCCCGCGCGCGCCTGGTCGATCGCGTTCGCGGTGTTCGCGGTGTTGGCGGTGCTCGATCTGTGGCTGCTGCTGCGCGCGCCCACGCCCGAGGTCGCACGCGCACTGCCCGAGGCGTGGCCGATCGGCGTCGAACGCGATGTCGAACTGCGCATCGAACACTACGGACGCCGCCAGCGCCTCACCGTGCACGATCTGCATCCCGGCGACTGGGATGCCGTTGACAGCAACACCCGCGACATGCCGCGCACGCTCACCCTCGCCGCCGACAGCGTGGCGACGCTCACCTACCGTCTGCGCCCGCAGGTACGCGGCAATTTCCGTTTCGATGGCACCCAACTGCGGCTGTTGTCGCCGCTGTGGTTGTGGCGGCAGTCGCGCACCGTCGGCGCGCCGCAGTCGATCCGCGTGTTCCCGAATTTCGCGCCGCTGGCGGGCTTCGCCCTGTTCAGCGCCGAACAGGCGTCGCGGCTGGTCGGCGCGCACATCAAGCGCCGCCGCGGCGAAGGCACCGACTTCCACCAGATGCGCGAGTATCGCGTCGGCGACAGCATGCGCCAGATCGACTGGAAGGCCACCGCGCGCGCACGCAAACTCATCTCGCGCGAATACCAGGACGAAAAGAATCAACAACTCCTGATGGTGGTCGACACCGGTCGGCGCATGCTCGCGCACGAAGGCGGGCTGTCGCACTTCGACCGCGCGCTCGACGCCACGCTGGTGGTGTCCTACATCGCGCTCAAGCGCGGCGACGCCGTCGGCCTGTTCACCGCGGGCGGCGAACAGCGCTGGGTCGCGCCGCAGCGCGGCATGGGCGCGATCGACACCCTCCTGCGCGCCAGCTACGACCTGCAGCCCGCGCCGGTCGCCACCGATTACCTCGCCGCCTCCACCGAACTCGCCCTGCGCCAGCGCCGTCGCGCGCTGGTGATGCTGGTCACCAACCTGCGCGACGAAGACATCGAAGACGTGCTCGGCGCCGTGCGCCTGCTGCAGCGTCGCCACCTCGTGGTCGTCGCCAGCCTGCGCGAACGCGACCTCGACGAAGCCCTCGACCAGCCCGTCGACGACGTGCGCAGCGCCGTGTTCGCCGCCGCCGCCGCCCGCTACATCGCCCAGCGCGCCGCCGCCCACGAAATGCTGCGCAACCACCGCGTCACCGTGCTCGACGTCACCTGCGAGCAACTGCCGGCAGCGCTGGTGGAGCAATACCTGTCGATCAAGCGCAGCGGGTTGTTGTAGCGCGCGCTCAAGCCCGTCATCGCGACAATTCATCGACGACGATTGCACAGCAACCGCCGCCCCGATGATTCGACCTGTTGATGTTGCATCGAGCTTCCGAACCGCTTGAAGTTTCGAATAACCCGAGCGGGTGTCAGGCTTGGGCTGGGCGTCAGCAAGCAGACATACAGGCCAAAGTCGTCACGCGCCGGTTTCCGCATCGAGTCGGACGCTGTTTCGTGTCGATTTCCGGGTTCGGCGAGCGAAGCCGCCTCCTCTCCGAGCCGGCCCGCGAAACGGTTTCGGCTTGAATGAATCGTCAGGCAGCGGGATTGAGACGCCGGCCCGTTGCCCTCTCGTAAGTACGCAGCAAGCGCGACAGGTGCGGCTGCTGCAGGACAACGCGCTTGGTCAGACCCCAAGGGCTGCGACCCCTTTGGTACTTGAAGTCGATCCACCTGGTCCTGGGAGTCGCATGCCGAAATGTCTCCCACACCATCGGCAGATAGTCGTCCTCCAGACTCAAGCCGACCACATGTTTGACACTGACCCGCTCCGGA
>JAYUUH010000559.1:0-2679 GCA_043754745.1 Lysobacter sp. | reverse complement strand
TGCTGCCGGCCTGCACCACGTCGCCCTTGCGCAGGCCGTTGCGGGCCGCGCGGCTGCCCGCCGCCACAGCATCCACCAGCACGCCGGACGCGCCCTGTCGGCGCAGCGATTCGGGCAGTTCGGCGAAGCTGGCGCCGGCCAGGCGGGGGTCGAGGTTCGCGCCGTCGATCTCGCGCGGCTGCTCGCGCAGGGTCGCGGCGATCTTCAGCGGTTTGCCGTCGCGACGCACGTCCAGCGATATCTTCGAATTCACCGGCTGCAGGCCCTGGATATTGCGCAGCGACGCGCTGTCGTCCACGCGCTGGCCGTTGGCGGCCACGATCACGTCGCCGACCTTCAGTCCCGCCACGGCCGCGGTCGATCCCGGATGGAGCCGGGTCACCACCGCGCCGCGCGCCTGCTCGAGGCCCAGCGCGCCCGCGATCCGCGCGTCCACGTCCTGACTGTCGATGCCGAGCGTGCCGCGGCGCACTTCGCCGCCGGTCAGCAACTGCTCCATGATGCTGCGGGCGAGACTGGTGGGAATCGCGAAGCCCAGGCCGATATTGCCGGCCTGGCTGCCGCGCGGATTGAAGCTGGCGGTGTTGATGCCGATCAGCTCGCCGCGCAGATTGACCAGCGCGCCGCCGGAGTTGCCCGGATTGATCGAAGCATCGGTCTGGATGAAGTTCTGGAACCCCAGGCCCGGCAGATTGCTGCGCCCGACCGCCGAGACGATGCCCGAGGTCACGGTCTGACCGACCCCGAACGGATTGCCCACCGCGACCACGAAATCGCCGACCCGCAGCTGGTCTGAATTCGCCAGCGACAGCGCGGTGAGTTTGTCCGCCGCGATCTTCATCAGCGCCACGTCGGTGTCGGCGTCGGAGCCGAGGAATTCGGCTTTCAGCTCGCGGCCGTCGGCGAGGGTCACCGACACGTCGTCCGCGCCCTCGATCACATGATGGTTGGTCAGCACCAGTCCGCGCTGGGCATCGACGATCACCCCCGAGCCCAGCGATTCGTTGATCCGCTCCTCGCTCATGTCCGGGAACATCCGCCGGAAGATCGGATCGGCGAACGGGCTGACCCGGATCCGCTGCTTGGTGCGCACGCTCACCACCGCCGGCATCACCTGCTGCAGCATCGGCGCCAGCGAGGGCAGGGCTTGGCCGTCGACGGTGGCGGGCAGCGCGGCCACCGCCGGCAGCGTCGCCGGGACGACGGGCGCGGCCATGGCCGGGGGCTGCAGACCTTCGCGTATCCAGGTGGCGGCGAACCCCCCGAACGCGGCGGCGGCGGTTAGGGCGAGCAGCAGGGAAGTCTTCCGGGTGCGGGAGCGTTCAGCTCCGGATGTGCTGGCGGTGGAGCGGTCGGGGGTCATAGGCGTCTGGACAGGGTCGATGGGCGGGCGATGGGCCGGGTGTCCGGGAGGGCGCGCGGAATGGATCCGCGAGCGTTTGTAGCGTGGGCTGGACATCGCGGCGCAGGCCGGCGGAATCAAGCCCCGGAGGCGTTTCCGGTGGGCCTTGGAGTCTCCGGGAAAGGGCCTAAACCGGGGATGAAATCGGGGGTCGAATCGGGCCCGACCAGCCTGACCCCGCCGGACCGGGGTCACGAGCGCGCCGTTGGGCGGAAGACGCAATTCCGACGCCGTCAAGACGTTGACTTGGACCGTTCCGGGGCGTAGCTTGGCCCCCCGCGTCGCCACTATATCTTGGGGTATGAGTGGCAACCAGCCCTACCGATGGTGTTTCACGGAAGTATTTGTTCCACGGAAGATCGGGGCTGGAGAGCGTCGCCGCATCAGGAAACACAGGAGATAGGCGAGCAGAACCGGGTGGTTAGAGCACTACCACAGTCGCGGTTGACCCGGAACCGCATCACAGAATCCGTTGGCAGCGTAGAGCAGGGGCTCCGCTTCCGGCAATCAGAAAACAGGTCGCGGCCATGCCGCCGCCGCAACATATCGAGGAAGGTAAATTGATGAGCACTGTGCGTCTTGAAGCGGTCGCGAAAGCGGGCGCCGCTGCCGTAATTCCGATGCAGCCGGCATCGTGGGATATCTGGGACAAGAAATACCGGCTCAAGACCAAGCAGGGCGACGATGTCGATACCGATATCGACAGCACCTACCGGCGCGTCGCCCGCGCGCTCTCCGACGCCGAGCCCAACGGCGAGAAGCAGAAGTACTGGTACGAACGTTTCCTGTGGGCGCTGCGCCGCGGTGCGATCCCCGCCGGCCGCATCACCTCGAATGCGGGCGCGCTGGAGCACAAGCCGGCCACCTCGACCATCAACTGCACCGTGTCGGGCACCATCACCGACTCGATGGACGGCATCCTCGAGAAGGTCCACGAAGCCGGCCTCACCCTGAAGGCGGGCTGCGGCATCGGCTACGAATTCAGCACCCTGCGTCCGCGCGGCGCGTTCGTCGCCGGCGCCGGCGCTTACACCTCCGGCCCGATGTCCTTCATGGATATCTACGACAAGATGTGCTTCACCGTGTCCTCGGCCGGCGGCCGTCGCGGCGCGCAGATGGGCACCTTCGATGTCGCCCACCCGGACGTGAAGGACTTCATCCGCGCCAAGCGCGAGGACGGGCGCCTGCGCCAGTTCAACCTGTCGCTGCTGATCACCGACGGCTTCATGCAGGCGGTCGACACCGACGCCGACTGGCCGCTGGTGTTCCCGATCAAC
>JAYUUH010000558.1:0-7920 GCA_043754745.1 Lysobacter sp. | reverse complement strand
TCCATCGCCGACCCCGACGCCTATTGGCGCAACATCGCGGAGCGGCTGGACTGGTACAAGGCGCCGACGACGATCAAGGACGTGAGCTTCCGCGTGGAAGACTTCCACATCCGCTGGTATGCAGACGGCGAGCTCAACGCAAGCGTCAACTGCCTGGATCGCCACCTCGCGACGCGCGCCGACAAGACCGCGCTGATCTTCGAAGCCGACGACCCGGCGCAACCGTCGCAGCACGTCAGCTATCGCGAACTCTACGAACGCGTGTGCAGGCTCGGCAACGCGCTGCGCAACCTCGGCGTGAAGAAGGGCGACCGCGTCACCCTCTATCTACCGATGATTCCCGATGCCGTGGTCGCGATGCAGGCCTGCGCGCGCATCGGTGCGATCCACTCGGTGGTGTTCGGCGGGTTTTCGCCGCAGTCCATCGCCGATCGCATCGCCGATTGCGGCACCAAGCTGGTGATCACCGCGGACGAAGGCCTACGCGGCGGCAAGACCATCCCGCTGAAGGAGAACGTCGACGCCGCGCTGAAGATGCCTGGCACGGACTCGGTGCAGACCGTGCTGGTCATCCGCCACACCGGCGGGGCGGTCGACATGCAGATGCCGCGCGACCGCTGGTACGACGCGGTGGTGGACGATCAGTCAGCCGAGTGCGAACCCGAACGAATGAACGCGGAAGATCCGCTGTTCATCCTCTACACCTCGGGCAGCACCGGCAAACCCAAGGGCGTGCTGCATACCACTGGTGGTTATCTGGTGTGGGCCAGCTACACGCACGCGTCGGTGTTCGATCTGCGCGAGGACGACATCTACTGGTGCACCGCCGATGTCGGTTGGGTCACCGGCCATACCTATATCGCCTACGGCCCGCTGGCCAACGGCGCGACCGCGGTGGTGTTCGAAGGCGTGCCGAACTATCCGACCGTCTCGCGGTTCTGGGAAGTGGTCGACAAGCATCAGGTCACCATTTTCTACACCGCGCCCACCGCGATCCGCGCGCTGATGCGCGAAGGCGAAGCGCCGGTCAAGAAGACCTCGCGCGCATCGATCCGCCTGCTGGGCAGCGTCGGCGAACCGATCAATCCCGAAGCCTGGCGTTGGTATCACGACGTGGTCGGCGACAGCCGCTGCCCGATCGTCGACACCTGGTGGCAGACCGAAACCGGCGGCATATTGATTACGCCGCTGCCCGGCGCGACCGATCTCAAACCCGGCTCGGCGAGTACGCCGTTCTTCGGCGTGCAGCCGGCGCTGGTCGATGCCGAAGGCCGCGTGCTGGAAGGCGCGACCGAAGGCAACCTCGTGCTGCTGGATTCGTGGCCGGGCCAGATGCGCACCGTCTACGGTGATCATCAGCGCTTCATCGACACGTATTTCAAGACGTATCCGGGCATGTACTTCACCGGCGACGGCTGTCGCCGCGACGCCGACGGGTATTACTGGATCACCGGCCGCGTCGACGACGTGATCAACGTCAGCGGCCATCGCATCGGCACCGCCGAAGTCGAAAGCGCGCTGGTGTCGCATCCGAAGGTCGCCGAAGCGGCGGTGGTCGGTTTCAACCACGACATCAAGGGCCAGGGCATCTACGCCTACGTCACCCTGGTGGCCGGAGAGGCGCAGACCGAAGACCTGCGCAAGGCGCTGGTCGCGCACGTGCGCAAGGAGATCGGCCCGATCGCCACGCCCGATTTCCTGCAGTGGGCGCCCGGCCTGCCGAAGACCCGCTCCGGCAAGATCATGCGCCGCATCCTGCGCAAGATCGCGGAGAACGCCCCGGACCAGCTCGGCGACACGTCGACGCTCGCCGATCCGTCGGTGGTGAAGTCGCTGGTGGATGAGCGGTTGGTTCGGTGAACGGTGTGAAGTGCAACGGCAAATCCCCCCAGCCCCCTTTTTCAAAGGGGGGGAAAGCTATGGGAAAGACATTGTTGCGATGGGATTTTCGCAACCGGCGACTCTGGCATTACGTTTAGAGAACTGAGTGCAATTTCCGCACTGCTTTAAACGAAAATTCTCGCACTGCCTAAAAAATTAGGACCGACGCTGCGCTTTAAAATCGAACCGAAGCTCCGCGAATCGAATCCCGCGAACCTCAGGCAGCGATGAATATCCCCCCTTTGAAAAGGGGGGGCAGGGGCGATTTGCTTTTAAGCTCTTTCGATTCGCGCATCGATGAATCGCCAGATCTCCTCGACCACCGCATCCGTCTCCAGCAACACCTGACGATTATCGAAACGAAGGACTTCCAGGCCCATGCGCCGCAATGCATCGCTTCTGCATTCATCGGCGCGCATCGCCGCTGCTTCGAAATGCTGGCTTCCGTTCCACCTCGACCACCAGCCGACCCACCGGCGCATAAAAATCGACCACGTAATCGCCCAGCGGCTTCTGCCGATAGAACTGCACATCATGCAGTTGCTTGCGCCGCAGCCGGTATTACAGCCGTTGCTCGGCATCGGTCATGTCCCCGCGCAAGTGTCGCGAGAACGACTTGAGTCTTCTGTCGTAAGCAATCATGCCGTCATGAGAAACCGGACGGCGCGCAGACGCCATCGGGTTACTCCCCACATCGCGGCAGGATGAATCCACTACCATGCCCACCGTCCTCGTCGCCGACGACCATCTGCTGTTCCGTGAAGCCCTGCGCAATGCAGCGCCGGCAACCGCACCCAGGCGGTGCTGATCGCCAGCAAGCTCGCGATCGATCCCGAGGCGGTGATGCCGCCGCTGGAAAAGATCGACCCTTATTCGTCTTCCGAACGCGCATCCACGCTCACGACCTCGCCGTCCTCGGCCACGACGGTGAACACGATCGGCCGGCAGCACACGCTGCAGTCCTCCACGTATTGCTGGTGATCGACGGAGCCGTCGACGACGATCTCGATCTCTTCGCCGCAGTACGGGCATTGGGTGAATGCGGTGTCGGTGTGGTTCATGGCGGCATTCTGTTGTATGCGGTATCGGCAGCCTAGCGCAACGGCTCCCGCACGACTATGCGAACGGCAGCGGTTCCACCGTCTCTTCCAGCACTTCGATCAGATCCGGATCCATGTCTGCGTAATCCGATGCTTCCAGTTCTTTTCTTTGGGCCAATCGTCTTTCATGGGCATGTTCCAAGAACCGGATGATTCAGGATTCGCAAATGCCGATCCGCGGAAACAACAACGCCCGGATTCTTCCGGGCGTCGTCGCGATCGATTGCCGCGAACTCAAGCGGTCATCGAAAGCGGTTTGCGCTCCTGTTCGGGCGCCGCCGTCTGCTGGATCTGCGCGTCGACGGCGTTGTTGGCCGCGACCTGCACCGGCGTGGCGCGGGCTTCGTTCTCGCTGACGCGCGCGTGGGTGGGACCCTGGGGTCCGTTGCTGCCGTCGAACACGAACAGATTGCGGTCGGGGTTGCCGTTGGCGTCGTTCACCTGCTTGCCGATCTCGATATTGGTGACGCCGCCCAGGCGCTCGCGCGTGGCCGCGGCGTACAGATTGGCGGCCATGGTGTCGCCTTCCAGGCCTTTGGCCTGCATCGCCGTGACGACCTGGCCGTACATCGGATCCTGCTGCATCCGCTCGATGTTGCGCGTCGGGTCGGCGGCGGCGAGCTGCGTATCGGCCTGCCCGGGCGTCGCGGGCGTCGTGTTGGAGCTGAGCGTCTGGGTGGATACAACGCCAGGCGTACCGAGGTTCGGCCCGATGACATCGTTCGGCGCTACACCGTGCTGACCTCGCACGACCCGGTCGCTCCATTCGAGGCTGCCGTTGCGGTCGATCACCACCAGCTTGCCTTGATTCAAGGATTGTTCGACGAGGTTGGCCAACTGCTCGGGCGATGCATTGCGGTTGGCGGCACCGATCGACCGGCCCACCTCGTTGTTGTACAGATCCATCGCTTCGCGGTTGGCGGTGTTGCCGGGCACGCCCTCGTGAGCGGTCGCGAACGCATTGGTCCAGGTCTCGCCGTATTTCTGGGTCATCAACGCATTCCAGTAGGCATGACGGAACGCATCGCGATGGCCGTCGTTGCCCTGCCACGCATTCGCGCTTCCGGCCGGAATATTGCCCGGAACCGGATTGTCCGGAAAACGCTCGACGCCTTCGCTGAAGGCGCGATCCTTGATGCCGCTGAAGTCGCGCAGACCGACCAGACCCCGGTCGGCCGTCAGCTTGTCGATCAGCGCGCCTTCGGTCTTCGTCATCCTGACCGAATCCGTGAACGGGATATCGATCGCGCCGAACGCGCGCGGGTGATAGTCGATCATCTGGTCGTCGGCGACCTGGTATTGGCTGCGGACGGTGTTGAGGTCGGGGCGTGCCATCGGAGTTCCTCGCTGGAGTGCTGTCGCGGAGTCATGTCGTTCTTTCGATCTGTCGACCGGGGCGCGCTGCGGATGCGCATCTAGGTCGATGCGTTACGTCACCTTCGACCCCAGCGATGGGACGCGACCTTTCCATCCTTGTAGAGGATTTCGTAGAACTCTTCGTCGATGCCGTACTGCGCGACACCGAGTTCGTAGGTATCGGTCGCGGTCGCGGCGTCGCTGCTGTCGGGTTCTCCCAGCAGCTGGATCACGTCGTCGCGCGACATCCCGGCATGGATGGCTTTCTCCACCGACGCCACCATCGTGCCGCGCTGGTTCTGCTGGGCGCCCGCGCCACGTTGGGATTTCCAGGCGCTCGAATCGAATTGGGAAGTGGTTTGCATTGCGCAGGCCGATAGGAGAAAGAGGAGGGCGATCGCGGAGCAGCGCGAACAGGCGCGGAGCCGTCGGAATCGATGCGAAGGGGAGGCGCGCCGGGCCAGCGCATCGTGTGCCCGGCATGGCGCGGCGCCGGAGGCGCGGTCGTGCGGGGCGCTGCGATGAAGCATGGACACTTTCCTATCCTTGAGGCTGGGACGGCGATCCCGGGCGATGCCGGAATCGACGTTATCACAGGCTTCCGGCCGTGTCGTGAACTGCCGGGCCTGTCGTCAGTAACGCGACAATCGCCGGATCGAGGCCACCGATACGTCGGCCGAGACAGGCGCGCCGCTGGTCCGACGGCGTTGCACGACCACCTCCCGGATGACATCGCGGTCGATACCGCTGCGGTGATGACAGTGCCGGCTTATCGCTGGACCTGAAGTCGCCGATCGGGCATCGGCCTGACGCGCCGGTACGCTCTGATCGCGAGATGGATCACTGTGAAGGCGACGATCAGCGCCACCAGGAGCTTCGCGGTGTTGTCGCTGCGTTCGGTCATGAACACCGGGCCATCCACGATCGTCCAGGTCAGCACGGCGCAGGTGAGCAGGACAGGCTCGACGTCCCCACTTTCCAGTGGCGGGACGAATCCGGACTTACGGGTTCGAAGCGCTCCGCTCGAGCGCGGCATCCAGAACGGACTGGACGAACGGGTCCTTGGCGGCCGAATACGCGGCCTTGTCGTCGGCGAATGTCTGCGCGAGCTGCAGCTTCAGCGATTGATACCGCGCGCGCAGCGCGGGATCGCTGCGCAGCGCATCGCGGAATGCCAGATGCTCCCGCCAGATGCGCGACCCCCGCTCGACCGCGTGCAGGTGGACGCGGAACGACGCGGCTGGCGATTTCACGAAGTACCGCCGCATGGGCAGCACGTCTTCGTACTTCCTGGAGTATGCATAACCGAGTCCGCCCAGCGCTTCGATCTTCGATTCCACCTCGGCCAGCGAACGCGCGCCCAGCAGCACGTCGATCACCGGCTTCGCCGCAAGCCCGGGGACGGAGGTGCTGCCGATATGCTCGATCGCCACGGAGATCGGCGAAAACACCGCAAGCACTTCTTCGCGGATGGCAAGAAAGCAGTTCGGCCACTCGGCGGAATACGGGCTGACGACGACGCTGGACATGTTGGATAACGCCTGCAATAAGCCGAGTGGGTGGCAGATGCTAATGCAGGCATTGGGTTGATGCCACGATGCGAGGCCGGCTTGAATGGACAGCTGGTAAGGCGGATAAGCCGAAGGCGTCATGCGCCGACGTCCACGCACCAAGAATGGTGCATGACGCTTCGCTTATGCACCCTACGGTGTTGCAGCGATCTCCAACCGCTTCCGCTTCGACAACCGGCTCAGCGCCTTGTCGTAGGACCACGCGACCAACTCGCGCAGATACGCCCGCGGCACGCGGCGCACATCGACGATGGTCACCCAGCGGAAGCGCGCCATGTAGCGCGCGGGCTTGATGCCCTCCACCGACGTCAGCTCCAGGAAGCGCCCTGGATCGACGCGCACGCTGAACCGCCAGCGCTCGGGCTCGCTCGTCTTGAAGTAGGCGAAGGTATTGCCGCCGACCTGATAGCTCAACACGTTCACCGGCGGCGCATGCAGTTTCGTGGTGGCGCCCGGCAGGCGCCCGCAGTGCGTTTTGACGGATGCGGTGTTCATGCCGGCGATGGTAGAGAGTTGGCGATGCGTGCGTAATCGCTCAGGCGAGCAGCCGGGATTTCGCTTCGTATCTTTCCGGCAAGGATTGCAGCAAGGCATCGATCCGTGCGTTCGTAGCGATGCGGGTAGGCTCCCTGAGCTTGATGGCGCCATCCCTGAGCGAACTCGCGAATTCCTCGAAAGCCGCCCTGGCATCGGCGATGTTCCCGCAGGATTCGACCAGAAGGCCCAGCATGGCTTCGAGCGCGTCGACCTTCAACTCGACGCCCCGCTCCAGGGATTCCGATGTGATGGCCGGGTCGAACACGCTCGCGAAATTGCGGAGCAGTTCCAGCGTTTCCGGACTTTCCGGCACCGGTGCGAAATCGAAATGACAGACGGTGCCGCAAACCTCTCCCGCCATATCGAGCAGGGGATAGCCGCAGTAGGCGTGGACGACAGGCCGCTTGGGATGGTGTTCCACCCGCACGTCGGCCCCGGCGTCGCTCACGATGAACGCATCCTTGAGCTCCCGCACGAACACGCAGTAGGAATCGCCCAGCGGAATCGTTTCGAGTGCGGGATCGTCTTGCTTCTCGCGGTCGTAGACCACGAGATTCTGCAGCTTGTCGCACGAGATCCGGAACAGCGCCGTGAAGCGGTAGCTGCTGGTGAAATTCAGGAATTCGACCGCCTGCCTGAACTTCCCGAGGCCGATCAGGTAGTGGATCTGTTCGAGGAACTCGGAGTGATCGACGGTCGTCATGGGCGCGGTGTCCGGAGGAGAGTGAGCGCCGGCCGCAACCGGTCGGAGTGAAGGTCAGACCACGCTGGGTCCGGATAGGATGATACACATCACTGCGCGGCATAGGCCGACGCCGATTGACCCGGAATCAGCTGAATGCGCAAGGCCGCACCAGCAAGCGTTGGGCGCATAAGCCGAAGGCGTCATGCGCCATCGAATGGCACCGACATCGGAATTCCGAAAGGTGCATGACGCTTTGCTTATGCATCCTACGTGGTCGTATGCGCCTTACGGCCTTTTTGGATTCCATTCAAGATTAAAAAGTGATTTTCTCACCTTGATGAAAAGGCTCTTCACTTTAGTAAGAATAATAATTCTATTTTATCAACACCATAAGGAATGGCATTCAATTTTCTCAAGTTATCGTCTTCAGTAAATGTATAAGGATCGTAAGTTTTGACGGTGGCATTATGTATCAAGCTCAAGGTGGCCGTCGACTCTGATTTACCATTGGGCATATTCTGCGTGCTTAACGGCAAAACGATGGAAAATTTATTATCTTCGATTTCAAATAGATCTGAAAAGAAGTTTATTGTTTTAATGTCATTCTTATATTCGCTTGCCATCACCTCAACATCAAGAATGGACTCGAAGTGTATTGTTGCCGCGCGAAACGTTTGCTGATCCGCTGGGTTTGGCGCAGGCCATCAAGGCACTGCCCCTGACGCTCGTGGCCACCCGGCCGATCGACGAGGCCATCAGCAGCGCCGGCGGCGTGCGGTTCGAGGCCATG
>JAYUUH010000557.1:0-7930 GCA_043754745.1 Lysobacter sp. | reverse complement strand
TGGCGACGATGGTCAGCACCACCCATGCGATGGCCAGCGCGACCCACAACGGTATCGCGACCAGCAGACCGAGGCCCAGCGTGAAGATCACCAGCGTGATGCTGGCGACGGCGTACAGGAACATGCTGACGTTGAAGTTGATGGCTTCCTTCGCGTGCGCGGCCGCGAAACCGGAGCGGTCGCGGATCAGCAGCCAGACCACCAGCGCGGCGATGGCGCCGGCGATGCCCGCGAACCACGAGGTCGCGAAAGCCGCGACCAGTGCGGCCAGATGCGCGCCCGCAGCCCAGTTGCGGGCGCTGGCATCGCTCGAAGCGGTGTCGACGGTCGGAAACGTGTCGTTCATGGCTTTTTCCTCGCGGGGCGAACTCCCGCTTTGCGCGTCCGGAAACGTCCGGCGCCCCCACAAGATGAGGCTTGCAGCGGCGCGCACAAGCCAACGAAAGACATACTCCGGCACGAATCGATGCGCGGCGGCAGTATCTCGGCCCGGGAAAGTCTGAATAAGCTCGTCACCCCGGCGAAAGCCGGGGCCCAGCGTCTCAGTCACTTATAAAGCTGGATCCCGGCTTGACCAGGCATTCGTCACGTTGAAAGCCGCCGGGACGAAGGTAGTGAATGATTCAGACCTTCACTGGACAATGTCAGCCGCGCAGCAGCCCTTCCAACGGCCGCACCGCGCGACTATCGGGGAAGATCCGCGTCTCCAGCGCCGATTCCGGCACCGCCAGATGCCCGGCCAGCAGGCCTTTGAATACCGCGCGCAGATCGGTGGTCGGGCGCAGGTCGCGGCCGTCGAGCAACGCAGCCGGCGCCAAACCGGGCCAATCGCCGTCGATCCGCCCGCCGCGCACGGCGCCACCCGCGAGCAGGGCCACGCCGCCGACGCCATGATCGGTGCCGGCGCTGCCGTTGGTGGCGACGGTGCGGCCGAATTCGGTCACCACCACCACTGCGGTCCGCGCCCACGCGTCCGCCAGACCTTCGCGGATCGCGCGCAGGCCGGCGTCGAGTTCGGCGAATTTGCGGTCCAGCGCCAGTTGCTGGCCGCGATGGGTGTCCCAGCCGCTGTCTTCGACGAAAGCGACCCGCGCCGCATCCGACCCAAGCATGCGCGTAGCCGCGGCGGCCATCGCATCGGGCAACTGGAAGGCGCCGCGCTGCGGGGCCATTCCAGTCATGGCGGCGTCCATCGCATCCGCGAACACCGGCGCCAGCCGCGCGTCGGCGGCGTACAGCGGCTGCAACTGCTGCATCAGCGCATCGGGCAGCTCGCGCGGCAGCGGCGGCGACCAGATCTCAGCGCGTCCGGAGCCGCGCATCGCCAGCGGCATCACCTGGGCGATGGCGACGCCTTCGGAAGCAGCCATCGCCTCGATGCAGCGACCGATCCAGCCGTCGCGCGCGCCGCCGGGCGCAGCGGTGCCGTTTTCCAGACAATCCTGCGCATCGAAATGCGAACGCTGCCGGTACGGCGGCGCCACCGCGACCAGGGGCAGCAGTTGTTTGTCGGCGTACAACGTATGTGCGAAGGTCATTTTCGGATGCAATCCGAAACTGCCGTCCAATGCCAGCGCATCGCGCACCGCGAGCTGGCCGCGCGCGCGCAGGTAATCGGCGTCGCCCTGCGGCGGCAGCAGATGCAGGCCGTCCATCGCGCCGCGCAGCAGCACGACCACCAAACGCGTCTGTCCGTTCGACGCAGCCGGCGACAGACCGGGCCACAGCGTGAGCATCGCGGTGCCGCCGAGCGCAGCGAGGAAGCGACGACGGGTGAGATCGGTATTGCGCCGGATCATCACACTCTCCACTGGAATGCGGGGCTGGAGAACAGCAGCGCGTAGCCTTCCTGCGGCGAACCCGCACGACGCAGCAGTTCCGCGAAGGGCCCATGCACGGCTTCGACACCGAGCACATCGGCCGCCAGTTCGACGGGCTTGCGTGCGACGGATACCTGTTCGGCCAGTGCCGCGGCCGCCTGCAGACGTTTGCGCAGCGCATCGCCGCTGGCCCAATCGGCGGCGGTATCGGGAAAACCCGCCGGCGAGCGAGGCGTGAACGTCGGCTGGCCCAAACCCTGCAGCAACCGCGTCAATGCGCGCGGCTGCCGATCCAGGCCGATCGCGCCCGCGCGCATCGCCGAGACCACGAAATCTTCCGGTGTCTTGAACTTGCACGCATCGGACGACCACGCGGCATCGTCGTCGATCATCGCCCGGTACAGCGCCGGCAGCGAGCCGCCGCTGCGCAGGAACGCCGCGGACATGCGCTCCACCAGCGCCAGCGACGGTGTATCTGAAACGAAATGCCGCGCGAGCTTCAGGCTGAGATGGCGCGCGGTGGCCGGATGCACGGCAAGGTCGCGCAGGATCGCGCGGCCCTGCGCTTCGCCACCCTCGGCGTAGCGGTTGCCCAGCACGCTACGGGCGCCGGGCTGGTGCGCGCCGGGGCGGAACACGAATGCCGAGGTCGCGCCGTTCCGCGCATCGCGCCGCAGCGGCGTGCCCCAGCCGGTGATCGCGCGCGCAAGTTCGACGACATCGTGCTGCGCGTAACCGCCATCGACGCCGAGCGTATGCAGTTCGAGGATTTCCCGCGCCAGATTCTCGTTGAGGCCGAGCCTGCCGGCCGCATCGCGACGTTCGATGCGACGCGCGAGCATGGAGTCGTCGCCCACCGATGCGGCGTTGTCCAGGTACAGCAACATGCCGGGATGGGTTTCCACCGCCAGCAGCAGATCGGCGAAATCGCCGGTGACGTGCGGGCGGATCGCCTCGCGTTCCATCGGCGCGGCGAGCAGGCGCGCGCTGTTCTTGTCGATCGAGATCGCGAAATGGTTCGACCAGAACCGGACCAGGCGTTCGACGAGTGGCGTGGAAGTAGTCGCAGCGACACGATAGCGCGCGCCGATATCGGCGATGGCGTCCCGGCGGATCGCCTGTTGCAGCGGCGTGCGCTCGATGTCGTCGCCTGTGGGCGTTGTCGCCGGCTCGGCGGGCGCATCGGCAGTGCGTATGCGACGGCGCTGCAGGCGATATTCGGCTTCGCGCCGCATGATGCCGAGGCTATCGGGCAGCCCGGCGAACGGCGCCGGATCGAGTTTCGCGCGCAGTTGCGCGTGCAGCCATCGGCGCGGATCGTCCGCCTGCGCGAGTTCGCCCGGCATGGCGCCCAGGCCGAAACGATTGACCGCTGCGGTTGCGGTGATGCGGCCCATGTCGCGCTCCAGCGTCGGAAGACAGAAGCGTCAACGTCTGCGGCGATGGCGGGTTGACGCGCGGCGGCCAAAAGAAAACCCCGGCGCCTGGGCGCCGGGGTTTCGGAGTGCAGATATTGTTGCCGACTTACTTGATCAGACGCAATGCAAACGGATAGCGATAGGCGATCCCTTCGTTCGCTTTCAGGCCCGCCATGATGGTGAGAACCAGCCATGCGATGCCCAACAGCGGCGCGAGGATCAGGCCGATCAATATGAAAGTCAGAAGAAAGCAGATGATGCCGGCGATCACCATCGTGATATTGAAATTGAGCGCTTCCTTGGCCTGGTCCGACGCGAAAGGCAGGGTGTCTTTCTTGATCTGCCACACCACAAGGGGAGCGATCACATTGCCAAATGGAATCACCACGCCGCAAAACGCGAGCAGGTGCGCGAGCATGCCCCATTGCCTGTCTTCGGCATTGGGCGTGCCCGAGGGCGCCGCAGGCGCGGCGGTGTAATCGTTCATGTCGGACATTGATTCAACTCCCCATTCATTAGTCGGTGGATCCGTCTCGTGAGCGCCGAGCTCAGGCTTGCAGATACGGCATCAGCATACACAAACGTCAAACATCGCCCGCGACGGTCATCCGCCCGACCAGGATGGAGCCGACCCTGAGATGCGAACGGCCATCGACATCGCTGCCGATGGCCTCGATCCCGCGCAGCATTTCGCGGAGGTTGCCGGCGATCGTGATGCCGTCCACCGGGTAGGCGATTTCGCCGTTTTCGACGTAGAACCCGGCGGCGCCGCGAGAATAATCGCCGGTGATCGCATTCACGCCTTGCCCCATCAATTCCGTGACCAGCAGCCCGGTCCCCATGTCGCGGACGAGTGCGTCGACACCCCCGGCGTTCGCCGCGACCTCAAGATTGAACACGCCGCCAGCATTGCCGGTGCTCTGCAGGCCGAGTTTGCGCGCGGAATAGCTGCCCAGGATGTAGCGCTGGAGGATGCCGTCGCGGACCAGATCGGACTCGCGAGTGGCCACACCCTCGGCGTCGAACGCGCTGGAGCGCATGCCGCGCATCAGGAACGGACGCTCGCGGATCGCGCACCAGTCGGGCAGCACCTGGGTGCCGACGCTGTCGAGCAGGAAACTGGCGCCGCGGTACAGCGCGCTGCCGGACACCGCACCGAGCAGATGGCCAACCAGCGAGCGCGCGACTTCGGCGTGGAACAGCACCGGCAGCGAGCCGGTCGGCAACGTTCGCGGCTGTAGCCGTGCGAGCGTGCGTTCGGCGGCGCGACGGCCGATCGCGGCGGGCGTTTGCAGATCCTCGCGGGCCAGAGCGAGGCTGTACCAGCCGTCGCGCTGCATGTCCTCGCCTTCGCCGGCGATCAGTGCGCAGGAAATACTGTGGTGGGTATCGCGGTCGCGGCCAAGGAAGCCGTGGGAGTTGGCGTAGACGCCGATCGATTCGCCGGTGGACGCCGAAGCGCCGTCGGAATTGGCGATGCGCGGGTCGGCGTCGCGGCCGGCGGCTTCGCAGGCCAGGGCCAGATCCACCGCTTCGTCGGCTTCCAGCCGCCACGGGTGCCAGCTGTCGAACTCGCGCACATCGGCGGCCATGCGCTCGGCATCGGCGAGGCCGGACGCCGGGTCGTCCTCGGTGTGGCGCGCGATGGCGCAGGCCTGGGCGACCGTGGCTTCGAGGCTCTCCGGACGCAGGTCCGCTGTGCTGGCGCTGCCCTTGCGCTGGCCGAAGTAGACCGTGATGCCGATCGACCGGTCGCGGGTGGATTCGACGCTTTCCACCGCGCCCATGCGCACGTTGACGTTGAGACCGCGGTCCTCGTCGCAGCTCACCTCGGCCTGCGAAGCGCCCTGTGCGCGGGCGCGGGCCAGCAGGTCGCGGGCAAGACCGGACAGGCGGTCCAATCGGGCCTGGCTGTCGTCGTCCGCGGACATGGAAGGAGCAGCGGATGGAAAGGAAACGATCGCGTTCAATGCATTATCCTGTGGTCATGAGAGGCAAAGACACCGAAACCGGCGATTTTCTGTCCCCGAGCCGCAGTCAGCAGCGGCGCGAGGCCCTTGAAGTACTCGAACTGGCCCGCCAGCTCTCGGCGTTGACGCCGCAGCAGTTGGCGCGACTGCCGGTGCCCGAGGGACTGATATCGCATATCGACGACACCCGGCGGATCACGTCGCACGGTGCGCACAAGCGCCAATTGCAGTATCTGGCGAAACAGATGCGCCGGGAAGACGACGACACCCTGCACGCGATCCGCGACGCGCTGGACAGCAGCGGCGAACCCGCGCGGCTGGAAGCGGCGATGCTGCACCGCGCCGAGGCCTGGCGCGAACGCCTGATCGCCGATGGCGATGCGGCGCTGACCGAACTGCTGAGCGATTTCCCGCACGCCGACCGCCAGCACCTGCGCCAGCTCGCGCGCAACGCGCACGAGGAGAAGCTGCGCAACAAGCCGCCGCACGCGTTCCGCGAACTGTTCCGCGAACTGCGAGAGTTGTTGGCGGGAAGCGGCGATGACGGCGACATCGACGCTGCGACTGTCAACGACAGCGAATCCTGATAGAGCCCAGCTTCGCTTTGCTCCCCTCTCCCACCGGGAGAGGGGCTGGGGGAGAGGGTTTGTCCGCAAACAATCCTCGATTGCCGCCGTACCCTCACCGCCTCGCATTTCACGTCGACCCCGGATCGAGTCCGGGGCAGGCTCTCTCGCGAGGGGAGAGGTGAAAAGCCGCATTGCTCACGCCCTCGTCCCGCCCACCGTGATCTGCTCGATCAACAGCGACGGCTGCCCCACGCCCACCGGCACGCTCTGGCCGTCCTTGCCGCAGGTGCCGACGCCTTCGTCCAGCGCGAGGTCGTGGCCGATCATCCTCACCCGCTGCATGGTTTCCGGGCCGTTGCCGATCAGGGTGGCGCCCTTCACCGGGGCGGTGACGCGGCCATCTTCGATCAGATAGGCCTCGGTCGCCGAGAACACGTACTTGCCGCTGGTGATGTCGACCTGGCCGCCGCCGAAGTTCACCGCGTACAGGCCGCGCTTGACCGAGCGAATCATGTCCTCGGGCGAATCCTGGCCAGCGAGCATGTAGGTGTTGGTCATCCGCGGCATCACCAGATGCGCGAACGATTCGCGACGGCCGTTGCCGGTGACGGGCATACCCATCAGCCGCGCGTTGTGGGTGTCCTGCATGTAGCCGGTGAGCACGCCGTCCTCGATCAGCGTCGTGCAGCAGGTGGGCGTGCCTTCGTCGTCGACGTTCAGCGAACCGCGGCGGCCCGGCAGGGTGCCGTCGTCGACGATGGTGACCCCCGGCGATGCCACGCGCTGGCCCATGCGGCCGGCGTAGGTCGAGGTGCCCTTGCGGTTGAAATCGCCTTCCAGACCGTGGCCGACCGCTTCGTGCAGCAGCACGCCCGGCCAGCCGTTGCCCAGCACCACCGGCATCGCGCCCGCAGGCGCATCGACCGCTTCCAGATTCACCAGCGCCTGGCGCAACGCTTCCCGGCCGCAGCGCTCGGGGCGGTCTCCGCCCAGCAGTTCGGCATAATCGTAACGCCCGCCATAGCCGGAGCTGGCCGACTCGCGGCGACCGTTCTGCTCCACGATAACCTGGGCGTTGAAGCGCACCAGCGGCCGGATGTCGCCGGCCAACACACCGTCGCTGCGGGCGACGAACATGGTGTCGACCGCGGCGCTGAGCGACACCGTGACCTGGCGCACGCGCGGGTCGGCGGCGCGCAGCAGGCGGTCGACGCGGCGCATCGCGTCGAGTTTGTCGGCGTTGCCGTAGGCATCGATCGGATCGGCGGCCGGGTAAAGCGGTTCCGCAGCCGTCGTGCCGGTGCGCGTGAGCGTCGGCGGCGTGCGGCTGTCGCCGTCGCGGGCGATGGCCTTGGCGGTTCGCGCGGCCGCGAGCAGCGCGTCGGCATTGATCTCGTCGGAATACGCGAAACCGGTCTTTTCGCCGGAAATGGCCCGCACGCCGACGCCCTGGTCGATCGCGTGCGAACCATCCTTGATGATGCCGTCCTCCATCGTCCAGCCTTCGCGGCGCGAATGCTGGAAATAGAAGTCGCCGAAATCGATGCCCGGCCCCAGCAGCAGGCCGAAGCCGCGTTCGAGGGCGGCATCGTCCAGCCCGGCGGGCGCCAGCAGTCGCGATTCGGAGAGGTGCAGCATCGGGGGCATGGGGAGTTCCGGAGGATTCGGGGACGGATCGGTGACGGACTTGGGATGGTGACGGGCAGCGACGGTATCAACCCGCGCCAGGCGCAGGGCGCGCGGAGGTGCCGCCGCGTTCGACCACTTCCACTTTCGGATCTTTCCAAGGCCCGGTGACGCGATAGTTCTTGGCCGCGGCCTGGCCCAGCGGCTTCCGCAGCACTGCGTTGGCGACCGCGCCGACCGCGGCGCCGACCGGACCGCCGGCGATCGCGCCGACGGCCGTCAGCAGATTACCGGTCTTGGGCAGCACTTCGATGGTCTGGTCGAAGGTCTGGGTGCGCATGTTCGCGGCGCCGCGGATATTGATCGCCGCCGCCGGGCCGTCGATGGCGTGACAAAATAACCCCCGCCCCGCGCGACGGCGCATCTCGCCTTGGTCAATCTATTCGCCAAGTGCTGGTCGGGGAAAAATCCCGGCGAGCCGAGCGTGATGTCCGCCGGTGACTTTTCGAGCCGCCCGGCCCGAGGGA